>JAPLML010000022.1 GCA_026387055.1 Planctomycetota bacterium
TTTCCACCGAAGGCTTCGACGGCTTCGTTGCCTCCGCCGCCGCTCCGATTGCTACCGGCTGGAGCAACCCAGTTGCCGGGCGGGTCTCGCACCCGCTGAGAACCAGCGCCGATCACGGCGCACTAAGTCGCATTTCTGAAATGTGACTTACGTCAACGGGCACCTGTCAGAATCGCGCGCATTTCGATCAAAAACAGCAAAAGGGGGGGGGTCTGCGCGCGCAAAAACGAAAAAAGCGTCAAATTTCGTCTAGCCCATCTTAACATTTTTGGGGTCGACCGGCCCTGGCGCTAGCGCCAAGGGCATTTTGTGGATAACTTCGGGCCTAAAAGGGGGGTTTTGGGGGTCCGGGAATCGTAAGTCGTTGTAAGTCGAGATGACTTACGTGCAAGCGATTGCAGATTGCAGATTGAAGATTGCAGATTCGAGGACGAAACGGCGGGGCACGCCAAGGCGCAAAGCCGCCAAGAGAGGCCAAGACGGTTGACTCCCTGCCGCCTTCAGCCCAGCTTTCTCACCGTATCTCGCGGCTTTCCGGCTTTTTACTGGCCCTCGCCCCCCACTGTGGGTTCAATCCTGGGGTTGGGCGATGGGGAACCCTCTCGGCGTAAGGGCAAGATCCATGAAGAACCTGTTCTGGCTTTCCGTGATCGTGTTTGTTTCGGTGGGTTGCAGCATGGACAGGGCGACGGTCTCGCCCAGCGTGCCGCAGAACCGGGCCGCCCCGTGCGCTGCGGCCCCGCCGGCCCACGTGGAAGACGATTCGGCCGCCGCTATCGACGATCGGCGGCAGATGGACCGGCTCCTCAAGGAGTCGCTTCGCCTCCGCGACGCGGGGCAGACCGTGAAGATGGCCGCGCTCATCGAGCAGCTCAAGTCCGGGCGGTGCAAGCTCGCCCTCGCGCCCGCCCCGCCGAAAAGCGTCCTCACGGGCGAGACCGTGTACGAGCGGGCGAAGGGGAGCGTCCTCGTGGTCGGCTCGCCCTTCAAGTGCGAGAAGTGCTCGAAGATGCACCTCGGCACAGCCACCGCGTTTGTCATCTCGGCCGGCGGCGCGTGCGTCACCAACTACCACGTGGTCGACGAGCCGAAGAAGGAGACCCTGACGGTCATGACCCTCGACGGGCGGGTCCTGCCGGTCAGGGCGGTGCTGGCGGCCAGCAAGCCCGACGACGTGGCGATCGTCCAGGTGGACGGCCTCGCCGTGAGGCCCCTGCCCCTGGCGGCCATGGCCCCCGTGGGCTCGCGCGTGCGGGTGATCAGCCACCCCGAGAACCGCTTCTACACGCTCACGGAGGGGGTCGTCTCGCGCTATTCGACGTTCCACCGGGCGGGAGCCGAGGTGCCGATGATGTCGATCACCGCCGACTACGCCCGCGGCTCGAGCGGCGGCCCGGTCCTGGACGACTTCGGCGCGGTCGTCGGCCTGGTGTCGACCACGCACTCGATCTACTACGACGAGAAGGACGGCAAGCAGGGGAACCTCCAGATGGTCGTGAAGCAGTGCGTCCCCGCCGCGAGCGTGCTGAAACTCGTTCAGCCGTGAGGGCCCCAAGACGAGGCATAAAACCGCGCCGGCGGCACATGATAACAGGTGGAATCTGCCGTCCGTCGTAATGGCCCTCTGACTGAGGAGAGGTGGAAAACGGAAAGGAAGCTCATGGAACGCGGCAAGTGGTATGGGGCGGGCTTGGCCATCGCCGTGCTGGCTTCGGCGGTCGGGGCGGGGGAAATGCCCAGGCAGGTCCCCCTGCCGGCGCCGGCGGTGGCCGTCGAGAGCATGCTCCCCACGGCCGGGGACCACGTGCCGCAATGCGCCTTCGACGGCAAGCCCGACACGTACTTCCGGGCGGGCCGTGCCCCGAAGGCGGGCGACACGTTCACGCTGCTGCTGGCCGAGCCGGCCAAAGTGAAGCGCGTGGAGGTCCTCACCGGAAAGCCCGATGGCACGGACGCTCTTGAGAGCGGCGCCCTGGAAATCTCGGCCGATGGAAAGGCCTTCGAGCAGGCCGCACGGCTTGAGTCCGGCGCGGCGAAGGCCGACCTGGCGGGCCGGGCGATCCGGGCGGTGCGGGTCCGCGCGACCGCCGACGCCGCCGCGCCGCTGACCCTGCGCGAGATCACGCTGGACGCCGAGCCGCCGATACCGGTGTTCGCGTTTCCCCTCGAGGTCCGCCTGGACTACTCGGAAGTGCCGGAGATGAAGGAGTGGTGCGAACACACCCGCGGGCTCGTCGAGCAGTGGTATCCGAAGATCGCGGAGGCCCTGGCCAGCGAGGGCCACACGCCGGCCCGCCGGATCAACCTGACCTTCAAGAAGGGCGACCGGGGCATCGCCGGGACCAGCGGCACGAACATCACCGCCTACGACGGCTGGTTCAAGACCCATCCCGACGATTGCGGGGCCATCATCCACGAGGCCATTCACGTCATCCAGGCGTACCCGCAAGGCAGTCCCGGGTGGCTGGTCGAGGGCATCGCCGACTACGCGCGGTTCTGGATCTACGAGCCGCAGACGCCGCGCCGGCGCCTCAACCCCGACCGCATCCGGTACCAGGACAGTTACCAGGTGACGGCGGCGTTCCTGGCGTGGCTGGTCGAGAGCCAGGACAAGACCCTCGTGACGAGGCTGAACGCCGCCTGCCGCAAGGGGCAGTACAAGAGCGAGCTCTTCAAGGAATACACGGGCAAGGACCTCGACACGCTGTGGGAGGAGTTCAAGAAGAGCCTGGCGAAGAAGTGATCGGACCGCGCGGTCGGCGAGCCCGCCTGGCGCAGCCTCTTCTCACGTGCCACGGGTTGCTTGCCAACCCGTGGTCTATGTGGCTGTACTTCCTTGTTGTGCCATGCCGTTTATAGCGCGGGGCCTTGTGCCCATACGTGTGCCCCGCGCCATGCGCGGTGCGGCGGAGCATGCGCGGGGGACAAACCCCCGCGCTACGACTTCACACAATGAGATAAGAGGACTACGATCACCACGGGTTGACAAGCAACCCGTGGCACGTGAGCCGACCACAACGCCCGACACACGCCGGGGGCGTTGCGCCGGCCTACTCGCGAGGCGTCAGCTTCAGGACCCACGCATGCCGGCACGGGAGGGACTGGAGGAGCGCCGGCGGGAGGGTGACGATCGCGCCGGCGCCGTCCGCGCGCCACGCGAGCCGCTCCTTCGCGCCGAGCATCGTGACGTCGGACCCGGCAGCGGGCCAGAGGCCGCCGAGCGCGATCTCCGGGGGCGGGGCGTCGCGGCCGTCCTCCGCCAGGTAGATCGCGTAGACCGCCCCGCCCTTTCGCGTGAAACACACGCGGCCCGCCTTGTACGGCGCGACGGCGCGGGTGCCGTGGATCGCCTCGGCATTGACAGCCATCCAGTCGCCGATCTCCTTGAGGCGGGCGAGGGCCTCCGGCGGGAGCTCGCCGTCGGGCTGCGGGCCGACGTTCAGGAGCAGGTTCCCGCCCTTCGAGACCACGTCGACCAAGAGGTGAATGAGGATCCGCGTTGATTTATACTTCTCGCCGGGTGTATAGGACCACTGCGTGCCCATCGTGAGGCACGACTCCCAGACGTACGGCAGCGGCTTGTCGGGGACCTCCTGCTCGGGGGTGCGGTAGTTCTCGTACCGGCCGCCGACGGTGCGGTCGACGATCAGGAGCTCCGGCCGGCGCGCGCGGGCCATGGCGGCCAGGCGGTCCATCCGGATGTCCTGCCCGGGCGGACGGACCTGGCCGCCGTCGAGCCAAAGGATGTCCACGCGGCCGTAATTCGAGACGAGCTCCCCGATCTGGCCGTGGACGAACTCGACGAACTTCGCCCATTTCTCGGGCTCCTTGAGCGTGTCGTAGTTCGGGTTGCGGTCGCGGGCCGGCCGGTCGGGGCTCCAGTAGGACGGCGAGCGCCAGTCGGACTTCGAGAAATAGGCCCCGATGCCGAAGCCTTCCTTGCGGAACGCGTCGAAGACGGCCCGCACGACGTCGGCCTGCGCACCCTTTGAGAACGGGCAGTCGGGGTGCGTGATACGGTAGTCGGTCTGGCGGGTGTCGAACATCGAGAAGCCGTCGTGGTGCTTGGTGGTGAAGACCACGTACTTCATCCCGGCGCGCTTGGCGGCCGCGGCCCACGGGACGGGGTCGAACTTCACGGGGTTGAACGTGCGGTTGAGGGCAAAGTAATCGCGCTTGAACCGCTCGATGTCCTTGCCGCGCTCGACCCAGGCCGGAAGGTCGTCGGGCCGCGCCCACTTGTCGACCTCGATGAGCGGCCACGACTCGATGCACCCCCACTGGCTGTACGGACCCCAGTGCATCATGAAGCCGAACTTGAGGTCCTGGAACCACTCAAGCCGCCGCGCGACCATGGCGTCCTCGGGTTCGCCGGCGGAAAGGGGGGAGGCCGCGAGCGCCAGGCCGAGCAGGGCGAGGGGGATGAGGTATTCGGCGGAGGACATCGTCGGTTTGCCTTTCCTGTATTAGTTGTTGCGGTGCCTGGCTGTGGCCGTAATCGTTTAGCCGCGGCCGGTACGGCCGCGATCATTGTTCGTCGCCGTGCCGGCGACGGCTAAACAATGCGACGGCCAACCATGCAGGTCGGGGCGCGCCAGGGCTTGCGTTACTTGATCGCCTCGCGCAGCGCCGCCCGGGCCAGCAGCCGCGTCGAATCGAGCGTCGGCAGCGGCGCGCTGGCCGGATCGACGGCGAGCGGAATCTCGGTGCATCCCAGGACCGCGGCATCGCACCCGCGGGATTTCATCCGGGCCATCACCTCGTTGAAGTACGCGCGGCTCGCCGGCAGCAACCGCCCGTAGACCAACTCGTCGAAGATGATCCGGTTGATCCGCAGCCGGTCGGCCTCGTCGGGCACCTGCATCGCCAGGCCGGCCGCCGCCGCGGCGTCGCGGTACACCGGCCCTTCCATCAGGAACTTCGTGCCGAGGACCGCGAGGCGCCGGTAGCCACCCGCCCGCGCGACCGCGACCACCTCCTCGGCGATGTGGAGCCACGGGACGGGGCTCCGCGGACGCACCAGCGGCATCGCCTGGTGGATCGTGTTATCGGGCGAGATGAGGAGCTGGGCGCCGATGCTCGCCAGCCGCCGGGCCGAGTCGAGCATCAGGTCGGCCACCGCCCGCCAGTCGCCCGCCTCGATGCCGACCATGTACCGGGCGAGCGAGTGCGTGTGCATCGAGACCTCCGGATGGTCGTGCCGCCCCATCCGCTCGGCGGCCTCGGTGCAGAACGTCGTGTAGCACAGCGCCGCCCCTTCCGCGCTACACGCCACGATGCCGATGTGCTTGGGCATGGTGATGGCTCTGGTGCCCCCCTCTGCGCTCGCCGTGCATCACGATCTTGATGCCGGCGTTGCGGCACTGCGGAACAATGGTATAATACCGCAGCATAGGAAGGATTCCAGTCAACACTGTGGGTGGCCAGGGCGATTGGAAGCTGCCATGCCAACGGTCCTGAGGGTGAAGGGATATCGCTTCTTCTTTTTCAGCCGCGAGGGAACAGAGTCTCCGTACATTCACGTTGAGTCAGGGGATGACTATGCGAAGTTCTGGCTTCAGCCGGTTGAGTTGGCCCGATCCGTCGGCTACAATTCGTCGGAACTGACAAGATTGCGTCGCCTTGTGGAGTTGCACGAGGACCTCTTTGTGGAGAAATGGCATGAGCACTTTGGTCAAGCGTAAGCGGGCCGTGACGGCCCTGGCTACGGGGGTCCGCTTCACGAAGGCCATGCTCTACATCCAATTGGCCGACGGCCGCGAGGTCGGCGCGCCGCTGGAATGGTTTCCGCGGCTGCGCCGGGCGACCGCCGCGCAGAGAAACAAATGGCGGCTGATCGGCCGCGGCGTGGGCATTCATTGGGAAGACCTTGACGAGGACTTGTCCGTCGAAGGCGTGATGGCGCTTTGAACCGGGGGTGGGCCCGGGCCCTCGCCGACCATCACACGCGGTCGCCTTTGGCTCCCCGCCAAACGCGGGTCGCTGATGCCGTTCGCCGTTCATTCCGCATTTCGCATTCCGCATTTGAACGGCGTCTCCCGCCGCTCCCGC
>JAPLML010000009.1 GCA_026387055.1 Planctomycetota bacterium
CGCTGCCCCACACGGCCAGCATGACATACGTCGGCCCGCTGCTGGCGGAGGGGCTGAAGGTCATCGATTTCTCGGCCGACTATCGCCTCAAGGCCCCCGGCCTGTACGAGAAAGTCTACGGACACAAGGCCGACGAGGCGAACCTCGCCCACGCCGTCTACGGAATGCCGGAACTGTACCGCGACGAGATCCGGCCCGCCCGCCTCATCGCCAACCCCGGCTGCTACCCCACCAGCGCAATCCTGGGCCTCGCGCCGCTGGTGCGCGAGGGCCTCGTCGCCCCGCACGACATCATCGTCGACTCGAAGAGCGGCGTCTCGGGCGCCGGCCGCACGCCCAGGCTCCTGTACCACTACCCGGAGTGCAACGAGTCGGTGCAGGCGTACGCCGTGGGCGTGCACCGCCACCAGCCGGAGATGGCCGAGCAGCTCAGCCTCGTCGGCCGGGTCGCCGTGGACGTGCTGTTCGTGCCGCACCTGGCGCCG
Source organism: Planctomycetota bacterium (assembly GCA_026387055.1). Classification (GTDB taxonomy): domain Bacteria; phylum Planctomycetota; class Phycisphaerae; order FEN-1346; family FEN-1346; genus JAPLML01. The sequence goes on from JAPLML010000009.1 coordinate 486, forward strand.
ATGGACCGGGGCATCGAGTCGACGATCTATGCCAAGCCGCTCCAGAAGCTCTCGCCCGAACAGGTGGCCGGGATCTACCACGCGGCGTACGACAAGGAGCCGTTCGTCGTGATCCGCCCCGAGCCGCCCTCGACCAAACACGTGCTCGGAACAAATTGCGTGCATATCTTCCCGACGGTGGCGGGGGGGCGAGTGGTGGTGAGCGCCGTCCTCGACAACATGACGAAGGGCGCCGCCGGGCAGGCCCTTCAGAACATGAACCTGATGTGCGGCTACGAGGAAACGGCAGGCCTGAAATGAAACGCCTCCCCGCGATCGAGGTCGACCGCTCGCTCGGCGTCACGGCGCCCCTGGGGTTCCTGGCCGGCGCCGCGGCCGTCGGCGTCAAGAAGCTCTCGGAGAAGCCCGACGTGGGCCTGCTCGTGTGCGAGACGGACGCCCAGGCCGCCGCCGTCTTCACGCAGAACAAGGTCTGCGCGGCGCCGGTCGCCGTCAGCCGCGCGCACCTCGCCGCCCGGCGGACGATGCGCGGCATCGCAGCGAACTCCGGCAACGCCAACGCGTGCACGGGCCGCCGCGGCCTGGCCGACGCCCGCGCGATGGCCCGCCTGGCGGCCGCGCGGATCGGCTGCCCCGCGGAAGCGGTGCTCGTGGCCTCGACGGGCGTCATCGGGCGTCTCATGCCGATGGACAAGGTCGCGGCGGGGATCGAGCGGGCGGCGGCCGCGCGCGCCCGCGGCCCGGAAGCCGGCCTCGCCTTCGCCCGCGCCATCATGACCACCGATACGCGGCCCAAGCAGGCCGGCGTCCGGTTCCCGATGCGCGGCCGCGCGGTCGCTGTGGCCGGTGCGTCGAAGGGCGTAGGGATGCTCGCCCCGAACATGGCGACGATGCTGGGATTCCTCACGACCGACGCGCCGGTGCGGGCGGCGTTGCTGCGCAAGGTCCTTCGCCGCGCCGCCGACGCCACGTTCAACTGCCTGACGGTCGACGGTCACACGTCGACAAACGACACGCTTGTCCTCCT
>JAPLML010000151.1 GCA_026387055.1 Planctomycetota bacterium
CCGGTGCGGGCCGTAGAGGATGCCGGTGGGCAGGTTGACGTTCGAGCGTTCGACGGCCGCGTCGACCTCGTCGATGCCGATGCCGCGCGAGGCCATCTCCCACGGGTCGAGCTGGACGCGGACGGCGTACTTCTGGGCGCCGTAGACCTGGACCTGCGCCACGCCGTCGACCATGGAGATGCGCTGGGCCATCAACGTATCGCCATATTCATTAAGGGTTGACATCGGCAGCGTGGCGCCCGTCAGCGCCAGGAACAGGATGGGCTGGTCGGCCGGGTTGACCTTCTGGTACGACGGCGGGGTGGGCATGTCGGGCGGCAGTTGCCGGGCCGCGCGGGCGATGGCCGCCTGGACGTCCTGGGCGGCCGCGTCGATGTCGCGCGAGAGGATGAACGTAAGCGTGATCTGCGTCGAGCCCTGGCTGGAGGTCGAGATCATCGAGTCGACGCCCGCGATCGTCGAGAACTGCCGCTCCAGCGGCGTGGCCACCGACGAGGCCATCGTCTCGGGGCTCGCCCCCGGCAGGCTCGCCGAGACCGAGATCATCGGGTAGTCGACGTTCGGCAGGTCGCTGACCGGCAGCAGCCGGTACCCCATGATGCCGAACAGCAGGATCGCCGACATCACCAGCGTGGTCATCACGGGCCGGCGGATGAAGGTTTCGGCAAGGTTCACGGCTTCGCCTCCGCGGGGGCGTCGGGGGAGGCCTTGACCTGGACGGTCGCCCCGCGCACCAGGCGAAGCTGCCCGTCAACGACGACCTGTTCGCCGGCCTCCAGGCCCTTCGAGATGACGGTCTCGCTGTTGAGGGTCCGCCCAAGGGTCACGAGGCGGTCCTCGACGGTCCGGTCGGGTTTCATGACCCACACGCACTCGCCCTTCTGGCCGATCTGAATGGCGCGCGACGGGATGACGATCGCGCCGGGCTCCTCCGCCGCCGTCAGGACGACGTCGACGTACTGCCCGGGCCACAGGCGCCCCCCCGGATTGGCGAACGAGGCCAGGAGCTGGAACTGGCCGGTCGTGCGGTTGACCGTGTTGTTGATGAAGATCAGCTCGCCCGTCTCGGGACGGGTCTCCTGGCCGGGGATGGCGGCCCGGACCTTGAGCTTGGCCTTCGCCTGGTTCTCCATCACCACCGCCAGGTCGCGCTCCGGCAGGGAGAAGTTGACCTCGATGGGCCGGACCTGGTTGATGATGACCAGGGCGACGTCGTTCGTCGTGTTGACCAGGTTGCCGGCGTCGGCCAGGTAGTCGCCCGTGCGGCCGTCGATCGGGCAGTGAATATAGCAGTAGGCCAGGTTGAGCTTGGCCGTCTCGACGGCGGCGGCATCGGCCTTCATGGCGGCCGCGAAAGCGTCGGCCGCCGTCTGCGCCTCGTCGTACGCGTCCTGCGGGGCATAGCCCTTCTTCAGGAGCTCCGCCTGGCGCTGGGCCTCCTTCTCGGCGTTCTTGAACTGGGCGGCGTCCCTGGTCAGCGTGGCTTCGGCCTGCTTCAGGGCGGCCTCGTACGGCCGCGGGTCGATCGTAAAGAGCAGGTCGCCCTTCTTCACGTCCTGGCCCTTCTGGAAGTGGATGGTCTGGAGGACGCCGGTGACCTGCGACTTGACGGCCACCGTGTAGAAGGGCTGGACGATTCCGAAGTTGCGGAACTGGATGGGCACGGTCTTCTGGACCACCGGGGCGACCACCACCGGCAGCACCGGCTTCGGCGGGGGCCCCTGGGCGGCGGCGTTGGGTTCCTTCTTGCAGCCCGCCAGCGCCAGCGCCGCGACGAGGGCGAACGCGAGGCAGCGCCGGGCGCCCGGCCCAAAAAACGCGGTCGCCTGCGGCTCCCCGCTAAACGTTCTGTCACTTGTCATTGGTCACTCGTTGCCTTGGCGTTTAGCAATTTAGGATTTAGCATTCATCATTGAGCAGTCTTCGTCAATTCAACCGGCTCGCGCCCCGGCGCCTCGATGCCGCGACGCTCCAGGAGCGACCCTTCGAGCCGGAAGAACTCGACCAGGGCCTTCAGGTGCGCGACCACCGCCTTGACCTCGTTGATCTGGCTCGCCAGGAGGTCCCGCTGGGCCTGGGCCACCAGCAGCGTCGTGGACTTGCCGATGCGGAACTTCTCCGTCTCGGCCCGCACCTTCTCCTCCTGGAGCCGGCGGGTCACGGCCGTGGCCCCGACCTGCTCCTTGGCGCGGTTCACCTCGACGTACGCCGTCCGCACGTCCACCTCGGCCAGTTGGGCGAGGTTGCCGACGGCCTCGACGGCCTGCTGCCGGTTGAGCATGGAGCGGCTGTTGAGGGCCTTGGCGCCGCGGTTCAGCGGCGAGTACTCGAGGCTCACGCCCATCGTCAGGTCGTAGCCGCGCTGGTCGACGCGCCCGAGCGACTCGCCGAACACGCCGGCGTAGCCGCTCTTGCCGAACGTCATGAAGAGATCGAGGACCGGCAGGAGGCCGTTGCGCGTCTTGATGATCTCCAGGTCGCCCCGCGACACCCTGAGGCGGGCCTCGTTCAGGTCCGGCCGCACACGCATCGCCAGCCGCACGTGCGACTCGATGTCCTCCAGCTTGACCTCCGGCACGGCGGGCAGCGTCTCGACGGTCACGTCCCGCGACCAGGGGTCGGCGACCTTGGGGTTCAGGAGCCGCAGGAGCTGGAGGCGCGTCGTCGTGAGCGTGCTGTGGGCGTTGATGAGTTCCTCGCGCCGCAGGGCGACCTCGGCCTCCGAGGCGGCCCGCTCGATCTCGGCCAGCTTGCCGATGCGAATCCGCTCCTCCGTCTCCTGAAGCTGCCGCTCCGCCAACTGGAGCGACTGCGTGTAGATCTCGATCTGGCGCTGGGCCAGCGTGTAGTCCCAGTAGGTCTCCTCGACCTGGGCGACGAGCAACTCGGCGAAGCCGCGCAACTGGTACTCGGTCGCCAGCGTGTCGAGCCGCGCCTGCCGAAGGCTCGCCAGGTTCACGTCCATGCCGTACCCCTGAAGGAGCGACTGCGTGACGCTCAGGCCCAGGCGCGAGGTGAAGAAGTCGTCGCCCGAGAAGGACCCGTGCGACGCGGTGGTGCTGGCGTCCACGCCGATCGTGGTTCCCGTGGGCAGCCGCTGGCCCACGCCGACCGTGCCGGTCACCGTTTGCCCCATGGACGCGTTGCCGCCGCGCGACTGCGCCACATCGCGCGTGCGGGAGAGGCCCGCCGTCACGGCAGGATCGAAAAGGGAGGCCGCCACCACTTCAGCGGTCTGCGTGATCGCCGGGTTGAGCCGCTGCACCACGAGCGACTGGTTGTTCGCCAGCGCGGTCACGATCGCCTCGCGGACCGAGATCTTGACCGGCTCGAGCTTCTTTTCGGGGGCCGGCGGCTTCGGCGCCTCGGGGCCCGGCGGGACCGCCGGCGCGGCGGGCGTCTCGCCCGGCCCCGGCTTGGCGCCCGGCAACGCCGCGCCGGTCGGCGGGGCCCTCTCCGCCCGGGCCGGACCGACGTACGCGTCCGGATAGGACATGTTCACCTTCACGCACGAGGCCGCCAGGCCGCCGCCCGCCAGGGCGGCCAGCGCGGCCATCCATGCCGCAAGTCTGTGAGGGGCAGACATGCAGATCCCTTTCATTTCATGCGCCTCCTGGCAAGGGGCGGCGCGGGGGGTCTCATTCGTAGCGCAGCGCCTCCACGGGGTCCAGCCGCGCCGCCCGCAACGCCGGGTAGAAGCCGAAGAAGATGCCCACGACGGCCGAGAACGAGAGGGCCAGCAGGATCCCCTGCACCTCCACGAGCGTGACAAACTGCGTGGTGAAGTACGGGATGGCCACCGCGGCCGCCACGCCCAGGCCCACGCCGATCAGGCCGCCCACGCCGCTGATGATCATCGACTCGATGAGAAACTGGAGCAGGATGCTCCGCTCCTTGGCGCCGATGGCCTTGCGGATGCCGATCTCGCGCGTCCGCTCGGTGACCGTCACGAGCATGATGTTCATGATGCCGATGCCGCCCACCAGCAGCGAGATGCTGGCGATGCTGCCCAGCAGGATCGAGAACGTCTGCGCCATCTGGTTGAAGGTCTCGATCATGTCGGCCTGGTTGCGGATGTTGAAGTCGTCGGGCGTGCCCGGTTGCAGGCGGTGGCGCTTGCGCAACAGCGCGGTGATGCTGTCGAGGACCTTGTTGACGTCCTCGCCCTCGCGCACGTGCACGTCGACCTCGCCCAGGTAGTCCAGCCCCAGCACCTGCTTCATCGCGGTCGTGTACGGAATGAGGATCTGGTCGTCGGGGTTGAACCATCCCTGGTCGCCCTTGGCCTTCAGCACCCCGACCACGGTGAAGTTGATCCCGTTCATCTTGATGTCCTGGCCGATGGGGTCGTTGACGCCGAAAAGGTTGTCGACCGTCACGGGGCCTAGGAGGGCCACGCGGGCATAGGCGTCGGTCTCGGGCTCGGTGAAGGCGCGCCCCTGGGCGATCTTGAAGTCGCGGATCGGCAGGTACGTCGACGTGGTGCCCGTCACGCGGCAGCGGCTGTTCTGGCTCATGTACTTCAGTTGAACGCTGCCGCCGACGCACGGCGCGATGCGCCGCACGCCCGGCGCCTCCCTCGCAATCGCCAGGGCGTCGGCCAGCGACAGCGTCTGCATCGTGCCCGACATGACGCCGTGGGACCCGCTCTGCCCCGGCCGCACGACCAGCAGGTTCGTGCCCATGGCCGTGACGCGGTCCATGATCGACTTCTTGGCGCCCGTGCCGATGGCGAGCATCGAGATGACGGCCGCGACGCCGATGATGATCCCCAGCATCGCCAGGAACGAGCGCATGGCGCTCGCCAGGAGGCTCTTGAGGCTCGCCTTGACCGTCGTCCAGAACAGCATCGCGTTCTTGGTCTCCGTCGTCTAGCCGTCGACGCATGTACGTATCTAGCGTGGGTGGCACGGTCACGCGCCGTTGCGTGGCCGTGCTTGCTCCCGCGCACGACCACGCCCCAGCGCGTGGCCGTGCCGCCCATCTTCATCCCACCTTCATGCCGTCCACCACGCGTCCGTCGCGCAGGTGGATCTGCCGCCGGCAGTGCCGGGCGATGTCCGCCTCGTGCGTCACGAGGATAACCGTACGGCCCTTCTCGTTGAGCGTGTGAAAGAGGGCCATGATCTCGTCGCCCGTCTTGGAGTCGAGGTTGCCCGTCGGCTCGTCGGCCAGGAGGATCGCCGGGTTCGTGATGAGCGCCCGCGCCACGGCCACGCGCTGCCGCTGGCCGCCCGAGAGCTGGTTCGGCGTGTGACGCATGCGGTCGTCGAGGCCCACGGTCCGCAGGGCCTCGGCCGCGCGGTCCTTGGCGTGGCTCATCCCCGCGTACAAGAGGGGCAGCTCCACGTTCTCCAGGGCGTTCATGCGGGGCAGCAGGTTGAACGTCTGAAAGATGAAGCCGATGCGGCGGTTGCGGATCTCGGCCAACTGGTCCTTCGAGAGCTGCGACACGTCCTCGCCCGCGAGCACGTACTGCCCGCTGTCGGGGCGGTCGAGGCAGCCGATAATCTGCATCAGGGTGCTCTTGCCGCTCCCCGACGGCCCCATAATGGCCAGCATCTCGCCCTCCTGGACGTCGAGGTTGATGCCGTCCAGGGCGCGCACGGTGCTCCCGCCCAGCACGTACGTCTTCACCAGGTTCTCGGCGTGGATGATCACGCTCAGCGTTTCCTTGGCGGCCCGCCGAACATCGTGCCGCGCGGCGGCCCGCCCTGCTGCTTCGGCGCGCCGCTCCACTTCGTCTCGCCCGAGCCTTTGTAGACCACCACCGTCTGGCCCTCCGCCAGGCCCTGAGCGATCTCCGTCTTCGTGCCGTCCGTCAGGCCCGTCGTCACCCGCACGTCCTCCTTCGTCCCATCGTCCTTCATGACGGTGGCGAACGGCTTGCCCGCCTTGATGACGATGGCCTCGGCCGGCACCAGCGGCACGTTCTGCTTCTCGGCGGTCGTGACCTCGACGTTCGTAGTCATCTCGGGCTTGAGGAGCTTCTTCGCCTCGCCCACCACCTCGATCTTGACTTCGAACGTGACGACGTTCGAGAGGTTCACGCCGCGCGTGGCAATGCGGACCACCTTGCCGCGGAACTGCTTGTCGCGGTACGCGTCGGCCGCGATGGCCACGTCCTGCCCCTCGCGCACCTGGCCGATGTAGCTCTCATCGACCGACGCCAGCACGAAGATCCGCGACAGGTCCGACAGGGTCAGCATCGTGGTGCCGCCGCCCACGTTCGAGATGCCCGACGAGATGATCTGGCCGATCTGAACGTTCCGCACCGCCACGATGCCGTCGATCGGCGCCATGACCCGGGTGTCGTCCAGGCGGTCCTTGGCAATCTCGCGGGCGATCTTGGCGGTCTGGGCGTCCGACTCGGCCTGCTTCACCTCCTGCCGCCTGAGCTCCAGCGCGATCTCCTGCGTCTTGAGTTCCTCGAGCTTGACCTTGGCGGTCTCCAGGTCGGTCCCCGCCTGGACCGCCGCCGTCTCGCACGTCTCCAGCTCCTCCTGGCTGCTGAGCTTCTTGGCGTAGAGCTCCTTGACGCGGTCGGCCTTGGCCCGCGCGTCCTTCGAGCGGACCTCGGCCGACTGCAGGGCCACCGTGGCCTTCTGGCGGTCGGTGACCAGCGATCGCTCGGCCACCTCCAGGCTATGGCGGGCGATCTCGAGCTGGGCTTCGGCGGCGCTCACGCGGACTTCGCTCTGGCGCATCACGCGGTCCTCGTCCACCGGGTCGAGTTCCACGAGCAGCTGGTCCTTCTTCACCTGGTCGCTCACGTCGAACGGGAGCTCCCTGATCTCGCCGCTCGCCTTGCACTTGATGTCGACGTCGAGGTTGGAGACCACGCGCCCGTTCGCCGCGACGATCGTCCGAATATTCCCGCGCTCCACCTTCTCGGTGACCACCGGCGCCACCTCCACCTGGTGCGCCGGACGATAGACCCACCAGTAGTACGCCCCGCCGCCGGCCAGGGCCGCGACCACCAGGATGACGATCAGTTTCTTCACGGCCCTCTCGCCTTTCGCGCGCCACGGGTTGCTCGTCAACCCGTGATGATCAACGTCCGTTCGACCTTATGGCTTGTCGCCTCTTCCCCGCGAAGCCCAAAGCAACAAGGAAAGAGGACTTCATCGACCACGGGTTGACAAGCCGCCCGTGGCACATGGCAAGCCTCGCGTGCGGCATGCGCCACGGCCGGCTTGCCCGGCCGTGCCTCTGGAAACCGCACGACCGGCCCCGTGGTAAAAGAGGTCCAGGACCACCTCGTACCGCCGCACGGCCTCCGGTGCGTCCGCCAAGTCGCGGGCCCGCGTCCGCAGCATCCCCAGGAGGAAGTTCGCCAGGACCTCGGGCGGCAGGTCCTCGCGGATGACCTTCTCCGCGACGCCCTTGCGGATTACGTCGGCCACCGCCGCCACGAGTTGTTTGCGGTGGCCCAACCATCGATCGTGGATCGAGCCGGCGACGAGCGCCATGCGGAAGTCCTCGGCCTGCATCAGGCGGAAGAGCTGCTTCCGCCGCGCGAAAAACATCCCGACCCGCCCGCACACCTCCAGCAGCTGCTCGCGGAACGACGCGCCGCTCGGCCCCTTCCGCCGCACCAGGTCGCACAACTCGTCGAAGCCCGACATCGCCGTCTGAAAGAAAAGGTCTTCCTTGTCCTGGAAGTACCGGTAGATGGTCCCCTTGCCGACCTGGGCGGCCTCGGCCACCTCATCGGTCGTGATCTCGTGGAACCGCCGCGTGGTGAAGAGCTTCTCCGCCGCCCGCATGATGTCCTGCCGCTTGTCCCGTCGCGCCATGGCTCCGCGCTCCCCGGACCGAAGTCCGGAACAATAGAACTGACCAGTCAGTACTATAACACGCCCCCGCAAGGTGTCAAGCAAGTTTCCGGGCGGGCCGACAGGCCCAACAGGCAACAGGCCTTCAGGCCGCCCCACTCCTCGACGGCAATGCCGGGGTCCTCCTTCATCAGCCGGACCAGGCGGCGGGTGCTCCCCCAGTCGGACAGGTTCGGCGTGTAAAGGTTGAGGACCTTGACCCTCACGCGCGGCGGCGATTCCGCCTCCGCCCCCCGCGCCGGCGCGGCGCCGCCGCGCTCACCGCGCGGACCGAGCGCGCCGGGCCTCCTGACCCGCCGCTCACCTTTCCGAGGCACGCGCGTCAAGCGTGTTGTAGTCGCGCTGCCCATCAACTACAACCCGAAAAACCGCGTGACGGAACGGCCCGACGGGTTTTATACTATGGGCCGCTTTCCATCGCGCCATTCAGCCATCCGCGGCGGCGGACGCGTGTTGTAAAGGATCGACAACCATGCGCGAGCTTCAACTCGGCCCCTGCCAATTCGAGCTCCTGACCGACGGCCACCGCTTCCTCGGCCTCGGCGCGATCCGGATCGGGGCCGTCCAGGTCCGCGCGGGCCGGCTGCCCCTCCTTCCCTACACGCAGACGTTCACGGGCCTGGAGCTTGGCGCGCTCCACCTGCTCGACATCCTCAAGGGGAGCAACGAGATCCGCCTGCCCCTCGCCGCGGTCTTTCGCCCCCTGCCCGTCAAGCTGCGGCGCGACCACGGCTTCGACCCGATCCACGACCTGGCCGACTGGGACGCCTCTCACACCCAGCCCAAGGGGCGGCTGGACCTCGTGCTGCGCGTGGCCTCGGACCGCTTCGAGGACTACGAGTTCAACGGGTTCTCTTATCATTATGAGTATTCAAGCACCGACGTGCCCCTCTTCTACCTGCTGGACCGGGCGAGCTGGGAGCTCGGCGGCGACATCGCCGGCGCCACGGTCCTCTCGCAGTCCTCCTGCTCGGCCCCCGTGGCCGTCTTCGGCCCCGACACGGCCTGGACCACCGAGGGCGTCATCCACTGGCACGACGCCGCCTCCCTCGCCAACCCCGTCATGACCCACAACCTGCCGCGCTGGGCCTCGCACCAGGCGTTCGACTTCCAGTACAAGCGCGGGGCCACCCTCCTCGGGGTCTTCGAGCGCGTGGACCTCATCCGCACGGTCCTCAAGCGCGAGGCCGGCAAGCCGGAACTCAAAACCTTTGATAAACATATCTTTGATGAAGGGCTCAAGGTCCGCACCGCGGCCAAGGCCATCCTCCTCAACACGCAGCCCAAGAGCGACACCGACCAGCGGAACCTCTGGACGTGGGTCCTCGACGCCGTCCACGCGCGGGCCCGCGCCGAGTTCGGCCTGGCGGAAGAGCCGCTCGTCCCGCGCCTCGCCCACAACTACTGGGACGATTTCACGATCGACGCGTATCGCCGGGACCTGCTGCCCGCCGCCGCGGCCCTGGGCTTCCGCGCCGTCTTCGTGGACAACCTGAACAAGTCGGCCGCCACCGAGCGCTGCCCGCACCCCGACTTCCACTGGAACATGTGCTGCGGCCACGAGT
>JAPLML010000203.1 GCA_026387055.1 Planctomycetota bacterium
TCCTCTGAGCGGCGTCCAGCATGTCTTCGCGGTTACTGTGGCACCGCTATCAAGCAGATAGCGCCGGCTACCGCGCCTTGCGGCAGTGCCCGTGACCCCGGCGGCGGGACACCGGCGGAGCGGGTGGGCGCACCGCGGCGATAGCGCGCAGGAAGTGGTCCGGGCAAACGCGGGCGGCACCGGTCGGGAGTTGCTGGGTCAGGGTCTCCTTCACGGCGAGCAGGCCAGCTTCGTTCACGACGTGCTCGATCTGAGCGCCGGAGAGGCCGGGCGTCCTGGCGGCTAGGTCATCCGCGAGAACGTCGTTGGCCACGGGCATGCGGGCGAGGAGCTTGGCGAAGAGGGCGGCACGGCCCTTGACATTCGGCGGGCCGAGGCAAACCTTGCGGTCAATGCGGCCGGGGCGGAGGATGGCGGGGTCAATGTCCTCGGGCCGGTTCGTGGTGCCGATGACGAGGACGCGGCCGCGGTCCTCCAGGCCGTCGAGAAGGACGAGGAGTTGGGAGACGAGTTCCCGCAGGTGACGGGCATCGTCCGACGCACGGGAGCCGGCGATGGCGTCGAGTTCGTCCATGAGGACGACCGATGGGGCCAGCCTGGCGGCGCGCTGGAACACCTCCCTCAAGCGCCCCTCGCCCTCGCCGAGCCATTTGCTCAGGACCTCAGGGCCGGAGATGACTTCGATGTGGGCAGCAGACTCGCCAGCTACGGCCCGCGCCAGCAGCGTCTTGCCATTGCCCGGCGGCCCCCAAAGGAGGATGCCTCGCCCGGGATGGATGCCCATCCGCTGGAACAGCTCGGGGTGCTTGAGGGGAAGCTCCGCGTAGTCGCGGACGGCCTCCACCGCGGTGTCCTGGCCGCACACGTCGGCGTACCGGGCCGCGGGGATGCTCCGTTGCGGCCCAGGCGCCAAGGCGACCGCGACGCTCGCCCCCTGGCCGTTCTGGGCGGGTGCGGGGCCCCCTGTCGCCGAGCGTCGGAACAGGGACCCGGCCTCGGGCTGCAGACTCACGTCGTAGGGCAGACGGCGGGCAGCCTTGGGGAACACCCAGGCCGGCTTCCGCGTGTCAATGGCGTAGCCCAAGGCCCACCGGGCCGGGTCGGCGGCGGGGTCGAGGGTGTCGGGCAACTCGTGGATGCGCTGCGTCGCGTGCTCGCGGTCGAAGAAGGGGCAGATGACGAGCGACTCGTTGAGCCGTGTGTCGAGCTGGGCGAGGAGCGCCGGCTTGTCAAGGGCAACCACCTTCCCATCGAAGCTGCCCACGGCATACCAGGCGGGATGGTCCCGGGGAATGCCTGGGAAGCCCTGCGACGCCGCGAACCGAAGCTGCTGGCAGCCGAGGGCGAAGCAGGCCCGGCACGGGTTCGCCCCCTCGGTCGTCTGCTTCCTCTGCTGGCGCCAGCAGGAGGCGACGTCGGCGATGGCGTTCAGGACGCCTTGCACGTCGTGGAAGGCCAGCGGCTCGCCGTTGACGCTGACCTCGGCGCCGCTCCAGCGCGAGATGACGCGGTGAAGGCTCTCGATGCGGCGGACATTCTCGACCAGCGCCTCCTGGCGAATCGCCAAGCTGTAGTGCCGCGGCCGGCCCTTCTCGTCGCTCTCGACGGTGAGGCTGCCCGCGTCGGCGAGGGCCTTCATCCGCCGCACGGCGACGTGGAAGTTCACCGAGGAGGTCCGGGCAAAGGAGGCCGTCAGGCTCAAACGGAAGCCGTCGCCCTTGTGGCACGAGGCGGGCAAGGGGGAGGAGTCAGCCATGGCCTTGCGGCAGACCCACCCCTGCGTGACGTGGTCCTTGATCCAGGCGTCGGCGAGGGCCTGGATGCATTCCACGGTGGATGCGACGCGGAGGTCCGTGCGAAGCGGCTGCTGCCGGCCCGGGGCAAAGTCGGTGAACAAGGCCACGTAGGCCGGGTAGAGCGGGTCGAGGGCCTCCTTGTTTGTCTTCCAGACCACCGCCTTGCGGACGCAGAGCGCTCCCTTCTCCCTCTTGGTAAACACCTCGCGGCGGAGGACCTGGGAGCGAGGAAGCTCCACAGCTTGCGCGGCGCCGACACCCTCGACCACCACGAGGTCCGTCACCTGGCTCCAGCGGACGCCGGCGGCGTCCACGGCCTTGTCGTCCCGGACCCGGCGGAAGACGGCGTGCATCATGCTCGCCGCCGGCAGGGGCCGGAGCGCCTGCCAAGATGGTGAGGCATTGACGTCGAAGGACATGGCCATCCGCCGGACGTGTTCGCCGCTGGCCCTCAGTGTCAGGAGGTCGTTGCACTTGACCTCGACGACGACCTCGGGCCGCACGAAGCGGAACAGCGTTCCCGCGCGCGAGACGGCGAGGTGGGACGATTCGACGACGAGCGGGCGAAGGAGGTCGCAGCCCGTGCGCGTCGCCGACCTGTTCGAAGGGCACGCAACGGCAGAACTCGCCGCCATCAAGGAGGGAGGCGAGCCGCTGCGCCCGCCCAGCGAACGGCATGCCTTGCGCGTCCTCGCCGCTGTCGTCGAGCAGGTCGAAGGCTCCGAAGCCGAGGTGATCGATAGGCGCCTCAGCGCCCCCGCCCATCGCCGCCGCAAGGTTGTGGACGCGTGGTCGGCGGCCTGACCCGTTGGCGTAGAGTTCGCCGGCCAGCAGCAGGTCGTGGCCCGACAGGAGGCGAGCGGCCTCTGCCGTGGCCGGGACGTCGCCGATGACCTCCCCGCTGGGCGATAGCAGCCACGCCTCGCCGCCGGCGGCGCGCAGGAACCACGTCTCGCCATCGAGCTTCGGGGAGACGATGTAGGGACCCGGCGGGAGCGCCGTGGCGAGGCCATCCGGCGAGACGCTACGGTACCGGCCGGCCACCTGCCTCTTGTAGGCCGCCAGACGCTCAGCCAGCGCCCGCTCGGCGATGCTGCCTTGAGGCGCGATGCGCCCCGTCCCCAGCGGCTGCCAGCGGGCCTGTTCCTGGGCGATCATAGGGTCACCTCCACAGGAACCGCCAGTTCCAGGTTCGTCAGATGGAGCACGAGCAGGTAGCGCCCGCCGTCCACGCGGCCCTCCAGGAACCCGCGATGGGGGACGCCGTTGCGCTCGAGGCGGACCGGGTCGCGTCCGCCCGGTCCCGCCCCAACCAGCATCAGGGCATCCGCCCGGTCGAGTTCCTCCGCCATCCCGAAGAGGAAGTCATAGGTCAGGCCATCCACGTGGCGGAGTTGAAGGCCGCGGGTGAAGGCGAAGCGCCGAGCCGCCTCCAAGCGGGGAAGCAGGCGGCCCGTCCAGACGAGCGGCGACTCGCCATCCACGTTGGCCGGCGTGTCCGCCGGCAGGCGACGGTCCGTCTCGACGCCATCGCGGTCGCAGATGACCTCGACCTGTGCCGCCGCATAGAGGACGTTCCCGTCGGGGTCGAGGAGCACGCGGTATCCTCACCCGCGCGTCGCGGCCGCGGCCATCCCGAATTCGAATCCAGCGCGACATCATCTGTCTCCTGCATCAGAGCATGGCCAGGTCGAGGTCGTCCCACGGCTCGCCCGCGTCAGGGATGGAGAGGTCAGCCTGCTCCGTCCCGACTGGCGCGAAGCTGGTGTCCTCCCCGACGAGCAGGAAGTAGCCAGTGTCGTTCTTCACGAGGAAGCGCGCCTCGCCGCCCGCGTCCCCGCCGGGCAGTCGGCAGATGCCCGTGGCCGCCAGAAGCTCGTCGAGCCGGCCCGACACCGCGACGGGCGCCAGGGCGTAGACGTGGCGGACCGTGCAGTCCAGAAGCTCAGCCGCCTCCGCAGCCTGCGGCTCGGAGCCTGACGCGGCATCCCCGCCCCCTCGCGCCGAGCGCAACTCGCCACGCTCGACGGCATCCCCGTGATCATCCAGGTAGAGCGTGGCCGTCGTGCCCCGAGGCAGGAGGAACCGCCCGTCGCGGGTCAGCGCCGCAGCCCGGCAGGGCCTGCCCTCGGCGTCCACCGGCACCCGCCGCTTCGATCCGTACAGCGTCGCCCGGCTCAGCTTGCGGACGGTGAAGCTGCTGGCCGTCCCCTCGCAGGCGACTTCGAGCGCTCGTTCCATGGTCCGTCCTCCATCGGCGGGCGGCGTCCTTGCCGCCCTCGCCGTCGCCTACATACATCCTCGTTCGCAAGGGAATATCAAGGCCGGAGAGAAAGAAATCCACCGTCCAGCGCACGGCCTGAACGGGCGCCCTGCGCCCAGCGCGCTACATCATCGCCTGCGACCGGCAGCCCGGCCTGAGATCACGGCGACGAGGGGCGTGCGCCGAATACCCTGAGGGGGATGCCGGGGGCCTTACTTGGGGTGGCCGGGGGCCTTACTTGGGGGGCTCCGGGGGCCTTACTTGGGGTGGTTTTTCGGGCCTTACTCGAAGAACCCCGTTTCGGAGGTCCGGAGCCACACCACGAGCTGCTGGGCGTCGGGTGCTGCGCGTCTGCTTGCCGCGCCGGGGCTCGCGCCGTAAATGCTGGCCAGCAGGGAGCATGCGACGACCACGTGGCGGCCGGAAACGGCCCGTCAGCGACGCGATGTGGGGCGATGGCGGGGTGGACTCTCAGAGAATCTCGGCCTCCATAGAGAACCGGGCGGGCCGGACCCCCATGGGGTTGAACCATGCTTTTTTGTTTGCGGTCTGGGGTGGTCTCGGAGAATGGGGGAACGATGGGGGCGAGGCCGTAAGCCTGTATCCAGGCCAGACATGCGGGAAGCCGTCGGCGAGGGTGTTCGGCGACGGCTCCAGTCAACCAGGGGCGGCCCGGCTTCGGGCCGAAATTTTGTGGCTCCCCGACGAGGACTCGAACGCCATCGACAACGTGAAGCGAAACAAGCTGGACAAGTGGATGAGGCGGGAGTTCTACCGGGCGAGGGCACGGAGGGGTGGGGGGAGAAGTGCACGGGAAACGGGCAATCTCGGTCGTGGTGGCGAGGACCCATTCATGGCCGGCGGCCCTCGGCCACTTGGCGCAAGGCCTTGCGCAGTTGGGTGCACTCCGACTTGCTTGCTGGACCAAGCGGGCGGCGGGGAGCGCCGCAATCGTGGCCCAGCAAGCCGCAAGCCGCCTTGACCCATTGGGTGTACTTGCCGCCTCCTTCCATCAATTCAAGTGTGGGCAGCATTTCGAAGAATAGCTTGCGCGCGGCGGGATAATCCTCCCTCTCCACGACCAGCTCGTAGAGCTTCGCATGGGAAGCTGGCAAGACGTTGGCCACGCCCCCAACCCAGCCAATCGCGCCGACCATAAGGCTCTCCAGCGCGATGGTGTCGCAGCCGCAGAACACGCCGAGGCGGTCGCCACAGCGGCGCAACAATTCGGTGATGCGCGGCATCTCCCCCGTGCTTTCCTTTACGTAGCGGAGATTCTTCAGTTCCGCCAGCCGCTCAATGAAGTCCGGCGGCATGTCTACGCCCGTGCGACCGGGGTAGTTGTAGAGCATGATCGGCACGCCAACCGCGTTGTTCACCGCTCTGAAGTGGACGAACAGCTCCTGCAACCGCGGTAGAGAGTAGTACGGAGCCGCCAGCATCACGCCGTCGCAACCAAGCTCCTCCGCCTGGCGTGAGAAGGCGACGACGTCGCGCGTCGAGCCGGCATTCGTGCCCGCAACGACCGGCACGCGTCCGTCAGCGGC
This sequence comes from Planctomycetota bacterium, assembly GCA_026387055.1. Lineage (GTDB taxonomy): Bacteria > Planctomycetota > Phycisphaerae > FEN-1346 > FEN-1346 > JAPLML01. Next base: position 5,607 of record JAPLML010000203.1, read on the forward strand.
TTCCAGCGTGGTTCGGATGACCCGCTCCCTCTCATCAGTGGACAGCGCGTAATACTCGCCTGTGCTCCCCAGCGGGACCAGACCGTGGACGCCCCGGCGAATCAAGTGTTCCGTAAGATCTGCAAGTCCTGTGTAGTCAATTTCGTCGTCCGGTTTCATGGGCGTAACGAGGGCGACGAAGATGCCGTGGAAGGAGTGCTTGGACCTGGACCTCGATCTTGCGTTCATAGGTGACCTTTCTTTCGGAGTTGACCCGTCGAGAATGATCCGTTTCGGTGTAGAGCTTACTCAGCCAGATCCAGTCGCGCCAGGGTACCCGCGGTCGGCTCACCGTTTCGGTCCCAACCGCGGATCTGATAGTAGTCCTGCAGCAATTCGGCGAGCGGCGGAA
>JAPLML010000311.1 GCA_026387055.1 Planctomycetota bacterium
ACACGCCCTGGGAGATCTCCGGCTGATACGGCGTGTAGGCCGTGTAGAACTCGCTGCGCGAGACGAGCGCCGGCACGGCCGCCGGGATGAAGTGGTCGTAGAACCCGCCGCCCAGGAAACTGATGAGGTCCACCTTGTTCCGGGCCGCTATGCTTGCCAGGCGGTTGCGGACTTCCTGCTCCGTGAGGCCCGGGGGGATGTTCAGGCCGGGCGACCGCAGGTCCGGCGGGATGTCGCTGAACAGTTCCTCCATGGACCGGCCGATCTGGCGGAGCATCGCTTCCTGCTGCTCGGGCGTATTGGCAATGTAGGGCATGATCTCTCTCTGCTTGTGAGGCCCGCTCCAGTGCTAAGCCTCTTCACCTCGTGCGCGGCGGCTCTCCTGAGCCGCCGCGTGCGTGCGTTACCCCGCGCACGACCTCGGGAGACCCACCGCGCACCAGTCCAAGTGGCGAGGTGGCACTAATGCCCGCCCTCGGCCTCCAGGTGCTTGCGGTACTCATCCGGCGTAAGCAGGCCGGACAAGGCGCCAGCGCCGGCAACCCGGATCTTCACCATCCAGCCCTGGCCGTACGGGTCGCCGCTAAGCGTTTCGAAGTTGTCGGCCAGGGGCGTGTTGACCTCCGCGACCTCCCCCATAGCAGGGGCGAACAGGTCCACGGCCGCCTTGACCGACTCGATCACACCGAGCGGCGTTTCCCGAGTCACCTGGGCCCCCACTCTGGGGAGTTCCAGAAAGACGATGTCGCCCAACTGTTCGATGGCGAAGTCGGTGATGCCCATCGTCACGATGTTGGCGCCGGCGTCGAACCGGGCCCATTCGTGGGTCTTCGAGTACCTCAAGTCCTCTGGCACCATGCACATTCTCCTGAGAGTAGCGTTGCCGGGTTCAGATGAGGCGGTGCAGTCGCTCGAGCCTCGCTTCGATCTCCCGGCCCGTGAAGCAGAACTTCAGGTCTGGGAAGTTCCGCCGGAAGGCCTTGACCTGGTCCTTGGCCGATCGGCCGCGCAGGACCACGTCGGCCATCATCTCGGCCACCGGCCCGAAATCGGCCTCCCGCATCCCGAAGCGGGTCATCTCGGCCACCCCCAATCGGAGGGCCCCGGCGGCCGTGAAACCCTCTTCGTGGGGACACGCCTGGTAGTTGACGATGATGTTGCTCTCCTCGAGCCGCCGCGCGGCCTCGGGCCCCTTGGCATAGCCGACCTCGACCACCACCTGGTGGGTCTGGGTATACCCGAGCGCCGGGTCGCCGGCCACGTTCATCCCGCCATGTTTCAAGGCCCGCGCCAGGGCCCGCGCGTTAGCCAGGACCTGTTTCTGGTACTCGTCGCGGAAATAGCTCATCTCGTAGGCGGCCATCAGGAGCCCGAGCAGCGTGCCCAGGTGATGGTTGCTCACCGACCCTGGAAAAGTGCGGCGGCGAACGGCCTCCCACAGCGTCCAGCGTTCATCCTCCGGCCGGCAGTTCATGGCAATCAAGCCTCGCTGCGTGCCGAAGAACGTCTTGTGCGTCGAGCCGGTCACCACGTCGGCGCCTTCCTTGAACGGCTCCTGGAAATGCGGTCCGACCAGGCCCAGCACGTGGGCCATGTCGTACATGAGTACGGCCTCGAGGCCCAATTCGCTGACCATGGCGCGAATCTCGCCGACGGGCTCCGGGTGCAGCACCATGCTCTTGCCGAAGATGATCAACTCCGGCCTGTAGCGGGCGAGAATCTCGCGACAGGCGGCCGCATCGGTGCGATACGGATTGTCGGCCATCGCCGGAAACGGC
>JAPLML010000674.1 GCA_026387055.1 Planctomycetota bacterium
GCGCATCGCCGACCCCAAGACGCTGCAACGGGAAGCCGATGCCTGGCAGCAACCTCGCACCGCCGCGGCCCGGACCGTCGACTGGCAGTTCACCACCGCCGACGCGCGTATCAAACTGAAAAGGCTCTACCCACAAATTAAAGGCTGAAGGACTACTAGACATTGCCGCTTGATTGGTCATTTCAGCGGTTGCGACTCGCGACACGACATGCTAAGCTCTCGCCATGCCGGCCCCTGATCGTGAAGCCAGACACGACCTGACCCTGACCGAGCAGGAGCTCTTTGAGCGGCTCGGGTGGTTCACCCACGTGCGATGGGCGGCGGGGGTGTGCGCGATCGTGTTCCTGGGCGTGGGGTGGTACCTGTTCCACGTCCGGTTTGCGTGGCCCTGGGCGCTGGCGGTGATCGCGGCCCTGTTCGCGTACAATCTGGTGTTTGCCCTGCGGGTGCGGCGGCTGCACGGCCGGCCGCACATCGAGAAGCGGTCGATCCGGAGGCTGGCGCACGCGCAGATCACGTGCGACCTGCTGGCGGTGGGGGCCCTGGTGCACACGATCGGGGGGGCCGAGAACCACTTCATCCTCCTCTTCATCTTCCCGATGATCGTGGCGAGTGAGTTCTTCGCCCCCCGCGTGGCGTACGGGTACGCGACCCTGGCGGCGGTGCTCATCAACCTCATCGGGTGGGGCGAGTATTATTTCCAGGGCGCCCATCATGTCCTGGACGTGCTCTCGCCCGACGGGCGGCTGGAGCCGCTGGTGTCGGCCCAGGCGTCGCACCGGCACGTGTTCGTCCTCCAGGTGTGCTTCGTGATGACGTTCGCGGTCTACGCGACGGTGTTCATCGCCTCGAGCATCGCCGGCCGGCTGCGGATCCGCGAAGAGGAGCTGGCGCGGGCCTACAAGGACCTCAAGTCGCTCGAGCAGGTCAAGTCGCAGTTCATGCGGAAGACCAGCCACGAGCTCCGCGCCCCCATCGGGGCGATGCAGAGCCTGCTGAAGGCGGGCGTGAGCCAGATGGCGGCCGATGCCCCCGGCCGCGCGATGGTTGACCGGGCGGTCGCCCGCTCGGAAAGCATGTTGGATCTGGTCGACGATCTGCTGCGCTACAGCCGCCTCCAGGCGGCCGTCATGCAAGAGCGGTTCGAGCCGGTGGAACTGGCGGAGATCGTCCGTTCGGCGGCGGACCTCTTCCGGGCCCAGGCCGACGAGAAGCAGATCGGCCTGGCGGTGGCCGTGGTTCCCGCGCGGGTGATGGGCGCCCGAGACGGCCTCATCGACCTGGTGAACAACCTCATCTCGAACGCGATCCGTTACACGCCCGCGGGCGGCCGCGTCTAGGTCCGCCTCGGGTGCGAGAACGGGCACGGCGTGCTGACGGTGGCCGACACGGGCATCGGGATCTCGGCGGACGAACTCCCGCGGGTCTTCGACGAGTTCTTCCGCGGCGAAAAGGCCAAGCAGACCGTGCAGCACGGGACGGGCCTGGGCCTGGCGATCGCCAAGCGGGTCGTCGACATGCACGGGGGTCATATCGAGGTCACAAGCGAAGTGGGTCGCGGGACGAC
>JAPLML010000602.1 GCA_026387055.1 Planctomycetota bacterium
CAGCTCGCACATGTGGCGGACCTCGCCCTGCGAGCGCCGCTGGCTGCCCGTCTGGAAGACGCGGCCGTACCGCCGCACCGCCTCGACCATCGCGCGGCCGTCGGCGACCGTCAGGCTCATCGGCTTCTCGCAGTAGATGTCCTTGCCGGCCTTGGCGGCGGCGATGGCGATCGCGGCGTGCCAGTGGTCGGGCGTGGCGATCGTGACGGCGTCGACGTCGCGGCGGGCGAGGACCTCGCGGAAATCGCGGTGCCCCTCGCAGCCGTGGTACGAGGCCGACTTGAGTTCCTCGGCGTACCGCTGGTTGGCCTTGCCGGCGGCCGTCTGGAGGTGCCTGGCGTCGACGTCGCAGACGCCCACGACCTGGGCGTCGCCGTCGCCGAGGAGGGCGACCAGGTGGTCGGTGCCGCGGTTCGCGACCCCGATGCAGGCGCAGGCGATCCGCTCGGCCGGCGACCGCCGGCCCTCGGCCCCGAGCACGGTGGCGCGGACGATATACGGCGCCGCGAAGACGGCGGCGGCGCCCTTGAGGAACCTGCGGCGAGTAAGACTGGTGGCTTTCTTCATCGGTAGCCCTTCGCACACGCGTCCAGCCAGCTGGGCGGCCAAAAGTGCCTGCTGTTACTCGCATGTAGGCCGGGGCAACGCCCCGGCACGATTTCGGGCTGATCCGGCAAAGCCGGGGCGTTGCCCCGGCCTACGTCTCAGGTGCTCAGGCACTTTCTTTACAGCGACCACGGCGGCCGCATGGCCCGCGAGAGCATCCGGTTGGCCTCGTCGTCGCCGATGAACCGTTCCTTCTCGGGGTCCCACTTCAACCTGCGCTTGAGGCGGATCGTGATGTCGCCGATCTGGCACACGGTCGTCGAGCGGTGGGCCACCTCGATCGGGCAGACGGTCGGCTGGCGCGTCTTGATGCTCTGGACGAGGTTCGCCTGGTGATGGTTGGAGTCGATCAGCCGCTTGTCGTTCGGCCCGAACTTCTCCGCCAGGAGCGACTTGGGCTCGGCGTTGATGGCCCCGCGGACCACGTGGACCCACCCGTCGGTCCCCTCGAACCGGACGCCGTGCGGCAGGATGTTGTCGCTCACAAAGTGCATCTTCAGGCCGCCGGGGTAGACGAGGTTCAGGTCCCACTTGACCGCCGAATCGTAGATGCCTTCCTTGGGGAACTCGCCCGAGCCTTCCAGCTCCACGGGGCCGGTGAGGTCCGTGCCCATGCCCCAGTGGGCCGAGTCGACGTGGTGGACGCCCCAGCCCGAGATGAAGCCGGGCGTGTACGGCGACATGTGATACCAGCCCGTCTTCATGCAGATGACGTCCATGTACGGGGCCAGCGGGGCCTGGCCGAGCCAGGAGTTGTAGTCGAAGCCCTCGGGGACGGGCTCCTCCTTGAGCTTCGGCCCGGGGCTGCTCGCCGGGGCGGCGACGGTGACCAGCGTCAGCTTGCCCAGCCGTCCGTTCAGGGCGAGTTCGGCGGCGTGGCGGAAGTTGCGGTCCGACCGCTGCTGCGTCCCGTGCTGGAAGACGCGGCCGTAGCGCTTGATGGCGTCGGCCATCGCGCGGCCTTCCTGGACCGTCAGGCACAGGGGCTTTTCGCAGTAGACGTCCTTGCCAGCCCGGGCGGCCGCGATGGTGGGCAGGGCGTGCCAGTGGTCCGGCGTGCCGACGATCACCGCGTCGATGTCCGGCCGGGCCAGGAGCTCGCGGAAATCGTTGTAGTCCTGGCACCCCTTGTAGTCGGCCGCCTTCTTGGCCGCATAGTAGTCCTCAATGAGTTTCTTGGCGGCCAGGCGGCGCTGCTTGTTGGCGTCGCAGGTCGCCAGCACCTGCGTGTCCGGCAGATGGAGGAAGGCGTTCATGACGCCGGTGCCCTGTCCCCCGCAGCCGATGAGGGCCATCGCGACGCGGTTCGAGGGGGCAGGCTTGTCCCCGGCGCCGAGCGCCGAGGCGCTGACAACATAAGGCGCGGCCGCCGCGGCGGCGGCGGTCTTGAGGAACGTACGGAGGTTCAGTCGCGACATGGGCAACCTCCTCAGTTCAGGGGAAGCATGTAGGCCGGGGCAACGCCCCGGCACAATCTCCAAATGTGGCGTAGCATGTAGGCCGGGGCAACGCCCCGGCACAATCTCGTACGGCACCGACCCAATCACACGCGCCCAGCAAGCTGGGCGGCTAAATGGACGTCCTGTGCCGTTGCCTTTGCCGTTGCCGTTGCTCAGGCACTCCGGCACTCCGGCACTCAGGCACTGTCTTTACAATGTCCACGGGCTCCGCATCGCCCGCGAGAGCATCCGATTTGCCTCATCGTCGCCGATGCACCGTTCCGTCGCCGGGTCCCACCGGATCTTGCGGCCGAGGCGCATGGCGATATTTCCAAGATGGCAGATGCTCGCCGTGCGGTGCGCGACCTCGGCGGGCGCGATCGTCGGGCGGCGCGTGCGGACGCCGTCCAGGAAGTTGTCGTGGTGGTCGCGGCTCCGGTCGAGGTGGATCTCGTCTGGGCCGATGGTCGATGCCAGAAGCGATTTCGGCTCGGCGTCGTTCCGGTCGCGGCCCACGTAGACCCAGCCCTCGCTCCCCTCAAACTTTGCGGCGTGCGGGTAGCCGGTCCAGACCTCCATCATCACGCCATCGGCGAACGCGCAGCGGAAGCGGAAGGTCGTGGCGGTGTCCGAGAGGCTGTCGCGCGGGAATTCGCCCCGGCCCTCCACCTCGGTCGGCCCGGTGAATTCCGTGCCGTGGCCCCACTGGGCCAGGTCGATGTCGTGGCACCCGAAATCGGTGACCGTCCCGCCGGAGTAATCGAACATGTAACGGAACGTGAAGTGGCACCGGGCCTTGGTGTACGGCGCCCACGGCGCCTGGCCGAGCCAGAAATCGTAGTCGAAGCCTACGGGCACCGGCATCTCGGGCTGGGCGCCGATGTGCGATCCCGTGGGCAGGCCCACGCGAATCGTGTGCACCTTGCCGATGCGGCCGTTCCGCACCAGCTCGCACCCGAAGCGGAACCGGTCGGACGACCGCAGTTGGCTCCCCGTCTGGAACACGCGGCCGTAGCGCTGGACGGCGTCGGCGAGGGCGCGGCCCTCGGCAATGGTCAGCGAGAGGGGCTTCTCGCAATAGATGTCCTTGCCGGCCTTCGCCGCGGCGATGGAGATCGGGACGTGCCAGTGGTCGGGCGTGGAGACGGCTACGGCGTCGATGTCCAGCCGCCCGACGATCTCGCGGAAGTCCTTGACGGCCGCGCAGCCCTTGGCCTGGGCCTCGGCGAGCTGCCGCGCCGCCTCCAGGTGTCCGGCGTCGACGTCCGAGACCGCGACGACCTGGGCCCGCGGGTTCGTGAGGAAGGCCCGCAGGTTGTCGGTCCCGCGTCCGCCGACGCCGATGGCGCCGATCGTGGTCCGCTCACTGGGGGAAGGGCGGTCGCCCGCGCCGAGGGCCGTCGAGGAGATGACCAGCGGGGCGGCGGCCAGGGCGCCGGCGCTTCTCAGGAACTCTCGCCGCGTGACCCGGGCTCGCCGGTCCATCGCCGCCCCCTTTCAATA
>JAPLML010000648.1 GCA_026387055.1 Planctomycetota bacterium
ACGACGATGAAGTCGAACTTGCCCCCGCGCTTCGTGATCTCCTTGGGCAGGCCCTGGATGAGGACCTTGTCGCCGTCGGTGCCCGATTCTCCCGCCCCGTGCAGAAAGAGGATCACGGGCCACTTCTTGTCGGCCGTGTAGGTGAGAGGGACCCAGACGTAGTACGGCCGGTCGGTGCCGTCGGCGTGGCGGGCGGTCTTGCGGATGAAGCCCACCTTGCGGTTGGGGTCTTTCATGATCTCGTCGAGGGGCGAGGCGGACGGCGACTTCGCGGCCTCGCTCTTGGCGGCGGGCTGATCGGCGGCCTTGGCCGGCGGGGCGGGAGAATCGGGCACCGACGGCGACAAGGTCCTCATCCAGGGCCTGCCCAAGGAGATCACGAAGCGCGGGGGCAAGTTCGACTTCATCGTCGTCATGCCCCAGTGCATCTCGCTCGGCGCCGTGCCGAAGGACGAGAAGGCCCCCGACAAGCCGCGGCACAAAGGCGGCTGGCGCGACGCCGAGGAGCAGCTCGCCATGGACGCCTTCAAGGCCGCGCTCAAGGAGTACTCCTGCGACCCGGACCGCGCCTACCTGACGGGCCTCTCGATGGGCGGCTACGGCACCTTCATGTTCATGCTGAACTATCCCAATATGTTTGCCGCCACGGCGCCGATCTGCGGCGGGGGCGTCGTCACCCGCGCGGGCGACATCGCCCACATCCCCACGTGGGTCTGGCACGGCGACTCCGACAAGACCGTCCCTCCCGACAACTCGCGCCGCATGGTGGCCGCCCTCGTCAAGGCCAGGGCGGCCGAGGTGCGGTACACCGAGGTCGTCGGCGTGGGGCACAACTCCTGGGACAACACCTACACCGGCGACCAGGTCTTCACGTGGTTCCTGGCGCACAAGGTGAGCGACCTCGGGAAGGCCAAGCCCGTCAATCCGGTCATCGACGCGCCGAGCTGGGCCGACGCGCCGAAGTAGCCACGGCGGCGCGCCTAGCGTGCTGGGCGCGTTTGCGGCGAAGCCCCCCAACGGGCGCACTGCATGTTTGTGGCGAGGGTGGCACGGCCACGCGCCGTTGCGTGGCCGTGCATGGTCATGTGGGGGCGCAAGCACGGTCCCGCAACGGCGCGTGACCGTGCCACCCTTGACGAACAGGGCTTGCCACAAGATCTCGGCACCCCCCCAACCCTCAACCTGCGCCAGGTTATCCTGTTGAATTGCCCCCCTCGGACGTATATGCTTGAGGCAGGAAGGCGCGATCTGCTTGGCGGAGAAGTGCCTATGCGCGCACGAATCCTGGTTCTCGCGGCCGCCGCGGGCCTCTGCTTCGCGCCAGCCGCCCGGGGGCAAATCGGGTCGCACGGCCTGCCCCAGATGCCGCCCGCCCTGGCGCCCACGTGGGTGATGAATCGGCCCGCCCTGGAATCGCAGGAGGTCTCGGCGCCCCCGCTGGAGCGGCTGAAGCCTCCGCCGGCCGGGGCCGACGGCCGCCCCGACGCCGTCACCCTCGACGACATGTGCAAGGAGCCGCGCGAGGCCATCCGCCTGGCCGAATCGGGCAAGTTCAAAGAGGCGGTCGAGACGGGCCGGCCCCTCCTGAGCCTCTCCCGCGAGAAGTACCGCGATTACACCTGGGACTACCTGGCCAACGCCGTCGCCTGGTCGGCCGTCCAGACGGGCGACCTCAAGATGGCGGCAGGGGCGCACAGCGCAGCCGCCGGCCGCATCGACGACCCGGCGGTGGCCGAGTACCACCGCCTCGTCATCGCGATGCTCGATCAGACGAAGAAGTCGCCCGCCGAGCTGAAGGACTACGCCGCCTTCCAGGCCGAGGTCCGCAAGGGCTTGGCGGACCGGCAGGCCGCCCTCGTGTCGCTCGCGGCGGCGGCCGAGAAGGACCGCCTGGGCGAACCGCTGGTGCGCCACTTGCGCGACGCCTATGAGAAGCTCCGCGTGCTGGTCGCAACGGACCCGGAGACGGCCAGGAAGGAGCCGCTGGCGGCCTTTCGCAAGGCGGCCCAGGCGCTCACGGGCCAGGTCATTCCCCCTGCCGTGGCCGAGGCCCAGCGGATGCAGCAGCGCCTGGACCACGTGTCCAACCATGGCTACCACGATCAGGGGCTGCGCCAGGCGGAGTGGACCAACTACAACGGCGACGTGGGGTTGCTGTGGGTCAAGGTCCAGGAGATCAAGCGCCTCTGCCGCCTGCAAGACCACCTCGTGCGGCACAACCTGGCGGACCCCGGCGACGCCGCCAAGTTCCTCCAGCAGGCCCACGCGTGCCTCTTCACCCCGAGCGACGGCAACCAGGTCTGGCAGAAAATCGGGCAGATGCGCGTGATCAATCAGATCGTGCACATGGACGTACGGCCACGTGTGCCCTGGCAGGAAACGCGGATCACCCCCTGGGGAATCCCCTTCAGCGGCGAACTGGCCAGCCCTCCCGGCGTGAAGCCCATGGACCCCATGGACGGCTCGATGCAGCGCATGGACGGCCAGCCGAGCCGCATGGACGGCCAGATGCAGCGGATGGACGGCAAGCCGCAACGCATGGACGGCAAGCCCAAACGCATGAACGAGCCGATGAAGCCGATGAAATAGGGGCGGGCTCGGCGCCCGCCTCCCTCGCCGAGACGCCCGGCACGATTTCCCTTGCAAAACGGCCCGCCTTTTCGTTTCGTAGTGACATTCTCGATAACCCCGCGACATCGCGCCGGTAGGGGCACGGCATACCGTGCCCCTACGGATAAGTACGCGGCATCGCGCCGCGGCCATCGGACCGAGGAACGGGCGGCCTTATGACCCAAGCAGCACCCACCGACATCACCGGGGATCTCGCGGCCTATCGCGCCCGCGAATCCGTCCTCTATCAGGTCCGCGACGCCCTGGAGACGGCGGACAAGTGGGACGTCTTCCTCGAGAAGCTCGAGGCCCGCGGCCTGCCCGAGGCCCGCGTCCGCCAGATCGTCGACGTGCCCGTCCTGATGGACCTCCACCTGCACTCGACGCACTCCGACGGCCGGATTCCGCCGCACAAGCTCGCCTGGCTCGCGCGGGTCATCGGCCTGCGCACCATCGCCCTGGCCGACCACGACAGCGTCTCCGGTACGCGGGCGCTCTACGGCGAGGCGATGCTCCTCGGCTTGGCGGCGGTCCCTGCGGTCGAGCTCTCCACCGGCCAGAGCGGGATGGAGATCCTCGTCTACTTTCCCGACGCGGGACGGTTCTTCGATTTCCTCACCTCGCCGCGCGGCGGCAGGTTCCGCAAGTCTCTCGAAGCGAAGCAGCAGGCGGTCCACGAGGCCACGCTCGAGGTGCTTCAGAGCGTCAACCGCTGGCTGAAACGCCAGGGCATCCCCGCCGACCGGCAGATCACCGAGAAGGAGCTCGACGACTGGTTCGGCGGCCAGACGCCGTACTACCCGGGCACGCTCGCCGTGCTGGGTCTGAAGCGGCTCGAGCCGGCGCAGCGCCGGACCCTCGGCATCCACGACCCGCGTGCGTTCAACACGAAGGTGGTCACGCCCGCGATGAAGCGCCTCGCCGGGCCATTGAGCGGCACGACGCTCGCCCAGGCGACCGAGGAGGTCCGCCGGCAGATCGCCGCCATCCGGCGCTCCGGCGCCGGCTCGGTCGCCATCCTCAGCCACCCGCGCGAACTCGTGACGAAGGGCAAGATGTCGATCGGCCAGGTGGCCAGGGCGATCGAGTACCTCGTCGCCAAGGCGGGGCTCGACGGCATCGAGATCGGCTGCGCGCGCGACACCCAGGCCGACGTCCGCGTGTGGAAGGAGATCGCCGAAGACATCAATCAGAAGATTGCCGCGGGCGATCTGGCGGCGCCGGGGCCGCTCCTGGAGGCCAGCTACTCGTCGGACTTCCACGTCCTGGCGCCGGGACGGACAACGGGCGAGATCACGCTCGGGTTCGGACTGCTCGACGAACGTCCGGAGTATCGTCGCGGGAACCTGCGGCCGCAGACCTCGCCGGAAGAACTCCTCGAAGCGATGCGCCACCGCGCCGGCCTGCGCGGCGAAACCTAGACGGGGCGGTGGAGTGACAGGCGACGGGGCACGCGGGCAACGTTCAGCGGGGAGCCGAAGTCGAAGAATCGCCGTGGCGAGGCCACCGCGCGAGTGTGAACTGGCGCCCCGCCTTCAACAGGACGAATGATACGGCCTTCCGGGCGCCCACCGGGGCGCACGGACGTTACTGCCCTTCCTGGGCTTCTTCTTGAGTTGGCGAAGCTGGTCCGTCGTGACCGTGAACCCGCACACCGGGCACAGGAGGACGTAGACGCTCTTGCCGGACCGTTCGTGGATGATCTTGCCCAGCCGCCGCAGGGGGGCGCGATCGTGGCGGCACCCCTCGGCCGGGTCATCGTAGGCAACCATCACGTCATCTCCTCGCGGTGCGTCGTCGACGCCGTAGGGGAGCCGCCCGGGGAAGCGCGCGAGCGCCGCCTCCGCCGCCGTTCCTATCGGCCGCCGCGCGGCGGGCTCTTAAACGAATTCGGAAGGCCTGCCCCCGCTCAAACCGCGCTCGCTCACGCGCGGCGGGGTCGCCCAGGCGACTCTTCGACAAGCCCGCCAGCTAAAGAATTAAGGTACGTTGATAAATTGCTGCACGAGGAAAATCACAATCGGCACCGTCACACCGGCCCCGAGGGTCGACAAGAGCACCGCGCTCGCGGCGAAGTCCGGCCGGTTCCTGAACTCGATCGCCACCACCGCCGACGCCACCGCCGACGGGCCCGCCGCCCCGATGATCAGCACCTGCGCCAGCAAGCCCTCCACCCCCATGATCCTCACGAGCGCCAGGGCCAACAACGGCCCCGCGATTAATCTTAGGCCCATCGACAGCGCCAAGTCCAGGGGGGCCCGCACCAGCCTCACGCACGCCATCTGGGCCCCGAGCGTCATCAGCGCCATCGGCACGTAGGCCTGCGTGATGTAGTTGGCGGCCTCCGAGAAAACATGGGCCATCGCTTTCCAGAACGGATGGGCGGTCTCGACCATCCGGCCGTCCACGCCAAACCACTTCATCGCGAGCGCCGCCAC
>JAPLML010000111.1 GCA_026387055.1 Planctomycetota bacterium
CTCGCTGGCCCCGGCACAGATCGCGCCCATGACGGCCGCCGCCTCGATCAGGAGGGCGGTCTTGCGGCGATGGATGACCGCCAGGAGCCCCTCGTCGCTGGAGCGCTCTCGCTCGGCCTTCAGATCCGCCGCCTGTCCGCCGACCATGCCTGTAACCCCGGCGGCGGACGCAAGTTCCGCCATCAGCCGGCGCGACTTCGGGGCGTCGGGCACCTGCGTCGCCAGGACCGCGAACGCCTCGGTCAGCAGGGCGTCGCCCGCCAGGATCGCCATCGCCTCGCCGAATGCCTTGTGGCACGAGGGCTTACCGTGCCGCAGGTCGTCGTTGTCCATGGCCGGCAGGTCGTCGTGAATGAGCGAGTACGTGTGCACCATCTCGACGGCACAGGCGGCGGGCATGGCGGCCTCGTCCGATCCGCCGCAGGCCTCCGCCGCCAGGAGGACCAGGGCGGGCCTGAACTTCTTGCCCCCGCCGAGGGCCATGTACCACATGGCCTCGTAGAGGTCGCGGCTGGAGTCGTCGGGAGTGGCGAGAATGCGGCTGAGGGCCTGGGAGACAGCCTCGGCCCGCTCCCGCAGGATTTCCGGCACCGATTTCCGCTCCGGCTGAATCATGGCGAACCCGCGGCTGCCCCTCGGCCATTCCCTCCCACTGGCGGCGGGAAATCGTATCACCCCACGCGCAAGGCCACAAGGTCAACAGTTCCAAGTTTCAGGTTCAAAGTTCAAGGTTCCAGGTTGGCGACGGTTAGACCGTGCGCGGTGGGTCTCCTGACCCACCGCGCAGAGACTGCCCCGCAGCGGCCAGAACGCACACACGCGGCGGGTCAGGAGACCCGCCGCGCCCTGGGGCGCTTTAGTGTTTGGGGCGAAAGACAATAGAAGCATGGAAGGCACCGGAAGGGCCTCCGCCAAGCCCCCGTCCGATGCCACTGCCGTTCGCTGTTAACCTGGAACCTTGAACCTGGAACCTTGAACCCTCTTTCCTTTGAGTGCCATAGGGTTGTCACACAGGTCCGAGTATATGCGCCCCGTTCGGCATGGCGGTGCGATACTCACTTGTGGGTCGCCGGTGCTGCCGGGCTCGGGCGCCAGGATGGGTCGCCGGGATGGGTGGCCGGGATGGGTCGCGGGGATGGGTCGCGGAGAACTGGCGAAAGGTGGGCGGGCAATCCTGCTCCGAGGTCGGGGGTGGGCAGGGCCCCGCCGCTCCGGCTTGTTCTATGGCGGCCGGACCAGGGGGGAACTCCAGCGAAGACGCGCGCGGCAAATCCCCTGACTCACCCGCCTCCCGACGGGTCACACCTTACCGCTGGTTTCCGTGACCCGTCGGCGCGGGGGATTGACGGATAGTTCAAAGTTCCAGGTTCAAGGTTCCAAGTTAACGGCAGAAACGGCAGGACTAAGGCCGGAAGCGGGACAGCCGGAAGCGGGAATGCCGTTCGCCGTTGCCGTTTGCCGTTGAACCTTGAACTTTGAACTTTGAACTTTGAACTTTGAACCTTGAACTTTGAACCTTGAACTCCTTCCCGTCCCTGGTCGTTCTCCACTTTGGGCTTGAGACCTGCGCCGCACGTGATACAATGCTGTCATCCTTGAGGGGCCGTAGCTCAACTGGGAGAGCGCCTGGTTCGCAATCAGGAGGTTGAGGGTTCAAGTCCCTTCGGCTCCACCATTCGCCACGCGCCCCCGGCCAGGCGGTCGGGGGCGATTTCTTGCGCCGGCGGCGAGGCCATTTGAGATTTTAGCTTTTTGATGTTCGATTTGACGGCAACGATCCACGTCCCGAGGCGGTAACACGACCCGTTACAAGTGGAGGCTCAGATTATGAATCTGGTGCGGATAACGCAAGCGGTCCAGAATGACCGCAATCTCCTCGTCAGCGAAACCCAACTCACTCAATCGTACGCCACGAAGAACCGCCTGTAGCTTCACGATAGCCAAGTAAAGCTGCCAGTCTTTGAGGGCGACCGACTTCAGTTTTTCATCTTGGTGCGCGTAGTAGTTTCGGGTGTCTGCAACCTGTGCGGCGAATACCTCTTCCCCTGCAATCAACTGACGAACGCACTGCGGCATGGCTAGGAACACTTCTTTCATCCTATCTCGGAAAGACTGCCTGTGCTTACCTTGGGCAGACTTCCGGCGATGATAAGACTCTAAGGCGTAGACAAGGCTTAGGAACTGATGCTGCCAGGGCATTTCGTGCTGCGTCCTGAGTAGCAGAAAGTATGTCTCGAATGTCGAATTGTGCCGGGCACGAAATCGCTCCCAACGACGGAGGATGTCGCCAAGCCTGGTCTTCACTGACTCCAGCGTGAACATCAGTTCCCAGGAGTTCTTTGCACGCGGGGTCGAGGACTTCAGTTGCTGGTCCCAAACAAGACTGACGGGAACTTCTCTTGGCTCTCCTTCCGGTGACTCGTCCAACAAGACAGGCGAGTATAACTCTGCGACCAAGATCGGGAGCCGACAATCCGCCGCCAACTCCACGAGCGTGTGTATCAGCGACACTGGCCCCTGCAGGACTTCCAGGTAGGGCGACGGCTGAGAGATCGCGAATCGGAACCAAGCCGCAGTACTTATACCTTTCGCGTGAGGGGTACTGCCGGTGGTGGTGAAGGTCCAGGCGATCCGGAAGTCTGCCAAGGGAATGGGGAAGGCTACTTCCTCCGGCTTCCTGAAGTACACCTTATACCCATAAGCACCCTTCTTGTCATCGATATCCCATTCCTCAACCAGCGCTTTATAACCTATGCACTCCTCCACATTATGAATGCGCTCGTAAACCGTGCCAAACTTGACTTTCTCCGGGTCAAAGTGGGCGCCGAAAAAGGCACACGAGGGAAGATACTCGCAGGTGGCATAACCCGGAATACTCAAACAGCCGCCGACGAAGACCGAGTTATACAGGGTGACCGGCTTGCCGCGTGCCAGAAAGCCCAAGATGAGCGAACGCCTCTCCTCCTTGTCGATACCGTGGCCGCAGAACGAACCCATTAGCCTGAGCCTCAGGCCCTCAACCGGGTCATAGCGAAGGATACCGGAGATCTGTTCCTTCTCATTCTCGGGAAGCCACCAAAGCCCTTCTTCCGCGAACGGGTGCAGCATGTCGGTGTAATGCCCGCTCTCTTCGTCCACAGTCGTCACCTCCCCAATCCGTGCCTACGGCTTCACAAAAACCAGGCACATGGACTCCCTGCTGCCCAAGACATGATAACAAGAAGGTGTAGCCGCGTCACTTGCCTTGGTGAGTCAGAACAGGGCCACCGGCACGAAGGGCCCGGCAACATTGTCGTTGCCGCTCAATCGAAAATCAAAAATCTAAAATCGAAAATGGCACATCTCCCGCCGCTTCCGCGGCGGGCTCGCATGACGGCGGGCTCGGATGACGGCGGCGCGACGGGTCAGTCGAGGGGGTTGATCACGAGGCCGCTGATGGCTTTCGGGTAAAAATACGTTGATTTGGCGGGCATGCGCTCGCCCTGGGAGGCGACGTCCTGAAGGCTCTGGACGGGGAGGGGGCGGAGGATCAGGGCGGCGTCGGCCCCCTGCTCGTGGACGGCGTCGAATGCCTGCTGGGCGAGGTGGACGTACGAGAGCTTCAGGTCGGCGCGGTTGTCCACGGCCTTCACGAGGTCGTTCTTCAGCAGCACCCTTTCGAGGATCGCCACGTCGAGTTTCCGCCACGCCTTCGAGTGGTCGGCGGCCAGTTCGTCCATCACCTTCAGGTCCTTGAGCGTGAGGAGATACGCCTTCGGCGTGTCGCGGGTCCAGAGGCCGAAGGCGTGGCCCTCGGCTTCCTTGAGGCGCTGGGCGAGGCGGGCGCTGGTGGCCTCGGCGCCGATGAGTTCCTGCCAGTGGAAGTGCTCCTCGGTCGCGGCCCGGAGGCGCTCGGTGGTCAGGCCCGGCAGGCCGTAGAGGATGCGGTGCGCCGGCAGGATGGCCAGGCCCGGATGATGCATCGAGACGCAGAGCATGAGGGTGCTGGCGGCCGGATGGTCGGGGCCGATCTTCTCGCCCGCCGCCTCGAGCTCCTGGCGGTAGGCCAGGGCGGTCTCGTAGCGGTGGTGGCCGTCGGCGATGAAGAGGGGCTTGTCGGCCATGCCGGCGACGATCGAGCGCACGCACTCGGGGCGGGCGCAGCAGAACAGGCGGTGGACCACCCCCTCGCCGTCGACCGTCTGGCTGATCGGCTCGCACCGGCAGACGTCGCGGAGCGGCGGCGTGACGGCGCTGGCCGGGTCGGGGTA
>JAPLML010000641.1 GCA_026387055.1 Planctomycetota bacterium
TGGTCAACAGCGACCGCCTGGTGTTCGACGCCGACGGCACGCTGCGCGTCCTGGGCCCGACGCGCACGCCGCAGCCGATGCCATAGGCATACTGTCCGTAGGCGCGAGCACGAGCGTAACGCGCCGTGCATCGCCCGGCCCTCGGCGGGCCACCCGATGGTGAAGGGGGGTCGTCCATCCGGCTCTCGGTCGGCTGCGAAGACGCCCGCCACCTTCCCCGCCCGGTCCTCGCCACGTATAATCGACGATGGATGAAAGGGGATGGAACATGCAATTCCACCGTCTGTGGATAGTCGGCGCGATGGCGCTGGCCATCGCTGGTTGTGCGGCGTCGGTAGATACCGAAAAGGGAGAGAAAATGGATAAGCCGCGTGCGCCCGAGACCCGCCCGATGCCTCCGCTGAGCGAGGCCGAGAAACACGTCATTCTCGAGAAAGGCACGGAAGCGCCGTTCACGGGCACGTACTGGAACCACTTCGATCGCGGCGTTTACGTGTGCCGCCAGTGCGGCGCGCCGCTCTATCTTTCCGCGGGCAAGTTTGCGTCGGAGTGCGGGTGGCCGAGCTTCGACGAGGAGATCGCCGGGGCCGTCAAGCGGCAGACCGACGCGGACGGCCGGCGGACTGAGATCCTTTGCGCGTCGTGCGGCGGGCACCTGGGCCACGTGTTCGTGGGCGAGAAATTCACGGATAAAGATACGCGGCACTGCGTGAACTCGACCTCGCTGGCGTTCGTCCCGGAGGCGAAGTGGCCGCTCGAGCGGGCCCTCTTCGCCGGCGGGTGCTTCTGGGGCGTGGAGCACTATTTCCGCGAGGTCAAGGGCGTCCTGGCCGTCACGTCGGGCTTCACCGGCGGCACCGTGGCCAAGCCCACCTACGAGCAGGTGTGCAGCGGCAAGACGGGGCACGCCGAGGCCGTGGAGGTCGTGTTCGATCCGGCCAAGGTGTCGTACGAGACGCTGGCCCGCCTGTTCTTCGAGATCCACGATCCCAGCCAGGTCAACCGGCAGGGGCCGGACGTTGGATCGCAGTACCGCTCGGCGGTCTTCTACGTGGGCGAGGACCAGAAGCGGGTCGCCGAGCAGCTGATCGCCCTGCTCCGCGCCAAGGGCTACAAGGTCGCCACCGAGATCACGCCGGCCGGCCCCTTCTGGCTGGCCGAGAAGTACCACCAGGACTACCTGGGCAAACATCCCGACCGCCCCACCTGTCACATCCGCGTTCCGCGCTTCGACGCGGACGGCCGATAAGGCGAGTATTCTTCCCGTGTGATCCCACTTGGGCCCCTTGAGTGTTGTTGCACCCCTTTCTCCTTGGTAGACTTCCTTCGGCGGCGGTCCGCTTGGCACGCCGCGCGCATGGCATGCGTTCACAGAAAGGATGCTCCGCATGGTTTCCAAGCTGAACCGTCGGATGCTGTTGAAGGCGAGCGGGGCGGGGGCGGCGGCGATAGCGCTGAGGTGCCTGGCGCCGGGGGCGGTCGCACCCTGGCTGGCGGGTTGCGGCGGGAGCCGTGCCGCGAGAACCCCGGCCGGGAAGCTCAACTTCATCTTCATCCTTCTCGACGACATGGGTTGGCGCGACCTGGCGTGCTACGGCAGCCCGTTCTACGAGACGCCCGCCATCGACCGCCTGGCGGCGCAGGGGATGCGGTTCACCGACGGCTACGCGGCGTGCCCGGTCTGTTCGCCCACGCGGGCGAGCATCATGACGGGCAAGTACCCGGCCCGCCTCCGCCTCACGGAGTTCATCGGCGGGCGAAAGGCGGGCAAGCTCCTGCCGGCCCCGTACCTCGACCACCTGCCGCTGGAGGAGGTGACCCTGGGCGAGGCGTTCAAGGAGGCCGGTTACGCCACGTTCCTCGCGGGCAAGTGGCACCTTGGGGGGAAGGCGTATTATCCCGACCGCCAGGGGTTCGAGACGATCGTGGGCGTCGACGGCGGCATGAAGCGGTTCAGCCCGTATAAGAACGCGAACCTGCCGGACGGTCCACCGGGCGAGTACATCACCGACCGGCTGACGGAGGAGTCGCTCAAGTTCCTCGACGCCCATCGCGCGGGGCCGTTCCTGCTGTACCTCTCGCATTACGCGGTGCACATTCCCATTGAAGCCAAGGAGGAGATGGTCAAGCGGTTCAAGGAGAAGGCGGCGGGGCTGCCGGCGGACCTCGGGCCGCGGTTCGCGAAAGACCTGGGGCGCGAGGTGCGCGTGGTCCAGGATCACGCCGCCTACGCCGCCATGATCCAGAGCGTGGACGAGTGCGTCGGGCGGCTGATGAAGAAGCTCGACGAGCTGGGCCTGGCCGACTCGACGGCCATCGTCTTCATGTCCGACAACGGCGGCCTCTCGACCGCCGAAGGCTCGCCCACCGCCAACGTGCCCCTGCGGGCGGGGAAGGGGTGGCTCTACGAGGGCGGCATCCGCGAGCCGCTGATCGTTAAGTGGCCGGGCGTCGCCAGGGCGGGCAGCGTGTGCCAGGAGCCGGTCATCAGCAACGATTTCTACCCGACGATGCTCGAGATGGCCGGTTTGCCCTTGCGGCCGGAGCAGCACGCGGACGGCGTGAGCCTGGTGCCGCTCCTGAAGGGGGCGGGCGTGCCCAGGCGCGAGGCGCTCTTCTGGCACTACCCGCACTACTCGAACCAGGGCGGCGGCCCCGGCGGCGCGGTGCGGGCCGGCGACTTCAAGCTCATCGAGGACTACGAATACAATCATCTCGAACTCTACAACCTCAAGGACGATATCGGCGAGAAGAACGACCTGGCGGCCAGGATGCCCGAGAAGGCCGAGGCCCTGCGTAAGCTGCTTCACGACTGGCGCCAATCGGTCGGCGCCGTGATGCCCGCGCCGAACCCGGACTTCGCCAGGAAACCGCCCGCGGGCACGGCCATGCGGACGTCGCCCGCCGAGCCCATCGAGGAATAGGAGGCCGCGCGGATGCCGAGAGTCAATCGTCGCGATTTTCTGAAGTGTGCGGCCGGCGGTTCGGCGGCGCTGGCGGCCGTCGATTGGAACGGCGCCCGCGCGGCCGAAACGCCCTCGCGGCCCAACATCCTCTGGATCGTCAGCGAGGACAATAACCCGTTCCTGGGCTGCTACGGCTACCCGCTGGCCCGCACGCCCACGCTCGATGGGCTGGCGAAGGAGGGCGTCCTCTACGAGAACTGTTTCTCGCAGGCGCCGGTGTGCGCCCCGTCGCGGTTCACGCTGATCACGGGCCTGTACGCCGCCAGTTGCGGCCCGGCGCATCACATGCGGGCACAGGGGAAGATCCCGAAGGACCTGCGCGGATTCCCCGCGTATCTCCGCGACGCCGGCTACTACTGCACGAACAACGCCAAGACCGACTACAACGCGCCCATCAATATCAAGGACGCCTGGGACGAATGCAGCAACAAGGCCCACTGGCGGAACCGGCCCGCCGGCAAGCCGTTCTTCGCCGTCTTCAACCACGAGGTCACGCACGAGAGCCAGCTCTTCCCGCGGAACCAGGCCCGCTACAAGCCGCTGGCCGAGCCGACCGACCCGGCGAAGATCGTCCTGCCCGCCTATCACCCGGACACGCCGGAGCTGCGACGCGACTGGGCCAACTACTTCGACCAGATGGCGCGGCTCGACGCGCAGGTCGCCAAGCTCCTCAAGCAGCTCCAGGACGACGGCCGGGCCGATGACACGATCGTCTTCTACTACGGCGACAACGGCGGCGTCCTGCCGCGCAGCAAGCGGTTCTGCTACGACAGCGGGCTGCACGTGCCGCTGCTCATCCGGTTTCCGAGGAAGTTCCAGGGCCTGGCGCCCGTGGCGGCGGGGTCGCGCGTCGACGCCCCCGTGTCGTTCGTCGACTTCGCGCCCACGGTGCTCAGCCTGGCGGGCGTGGCGATTCCGAAACCCATGCAGGGCCATGCGTTCCTCGGTCCGCAGAACGCCGGGCCGCAGGAATTCGCCTTCTCGTTCCGCAACCGCATGGACGAGCGGTACGACATGGTCCGCACCGTCCGCGGCAAGAGATACCGCTATATCCATAACTACATGCCGCATCTCGTCTACGGCCAGCACGTGCAGTACATGTTCGGGCAGACGTCGGTGAAGGTCTGGGACCGGATGTACCGCGAAGGCAAACTCTCCGGGCCGCCGAAGCTCTTCTGGGAGGAGAAGCCCGAGGAGGAGCTTTACGATCTCCAGACCGATCCGTCGGAGGTGAAGAACCTGGTTGCGAGACCCGAGCACCGGGCGATTCTCGAACGGATGCGGGCGGCCCTGCGGGAGCACCTCCTGGCGATCCGCGACAACGGGTTCATCCCCGAAGGTTCGGCGCTCGAAGGCTACCAGGCCACGCGCGACCCCGCGGCCTATCCGCTCGAGAAGATTCTCCAGGCGGCCGACACCGCGACGAAGCGCGACCCGGCGAACCTGCCGAAGCTCATCGCGGGCTTGGACGATGAGAACGAGTGCATCCGCTACTGGGCGGCGCTGGGGTGCGTGATGCTCCGCGCGAAGGCGGCCCCGGCGGCGGAGGCGCTCGCGAAGCGCCTCGAGGACTCCTCCGGATCGGTTCGCGTGGCGGCGGCCGAGGCCCTCTGCTATGCCGGGCAGGCCGAGAAGGGCCTCGCGGTGCTCCAGGAGTGCCTGCTCAAGCACGCGAGCCCGCGCGTCCGCCTCCAGGCCGCCAATGCGTTTCAGAACCTCGGCGACAAGGCCAGGCCGGCCCTCGCCGCCATCGAGCAGGCGCAATCCGACGCCGACGACTACGTCCGCCGCGCGATTAGGTACACCGCCGCCGTCCTGAAGGGCGAAGCGGCGAAGGACCAGGGTCAGTAGGGCTCCAATCCCACTCTGCGCGGCGGGTCAGGACACCCACCGCGCACGCACTCGACGGGCGCTCTCGTATCAGACGCTCGCGCGCCTATTCCGTCCTCAAGATCATGCACCCGAACACGCCGCCGGCGGTGTGGCCGGGATGGCCCTGGAACCTGACGACGACCTTCTCCTTGCCCTTCGTCAGGTCGGGCGGAAGGGCGTACACCTGGTCAAAGAACTTGCCGGGCCGCTTGCCTTCGAGCTTCTCCGTGGCGAGCTTCGTGCCGTCGACGAGGACGTCGAAGGTGCGGCCGCCGGCGTCGCCGCCCCAGTAGGTGCAGAGGAGCTCCATCGGCGCCTCGGCGAGGGCTTTCATCTCGTAGGAGAACCAGCCGCCGTCGGTGGCGTGGCGCCAGTGGCGGCCGAAGGCGGCGCCCGCGCCGTGCCTCTCGCCTTTGAGGCCGTGCCCGCGCTCGGAGTCCGCCTGCCCGATCTCGACGCGGTCGACGGCCCGCGCCTCCAGGGCCTGACGCCTCTCCGTCTCGGCCTTGTGCTCCTCCTGCTTTTCCTTCCACTGCGCGTCCGTCAGCACGTCCCAGTAAACAATGTATGGCTTTTTGTACATGCGGTAGAACGGGACGAGGGTCACGCCGGCCGCCGACTCCTGGCCCACGATTCGGACTGCGGGGCCGGGGAGCGTGAACTCAAGCGCCCTGCCCGCCGCGGATTGGATCGCCGGCACGATCTGCTCGACGCTCCCCACCAGGACGGGAAATTCCCTGGCACGGTCGACCTCGGCGCAAAGCACCAGCGGCCCGTACAGGATCGCGAGGCGGCGCGGGTTGTCGCGGAACCCCTCGGTCCGCACGCTCATGGGCATCGCGACCTCCACCGCGTCGCCGGTCTTCCACGTGCGCGTGAGGCGCGCGTAGCTGCCGGGCCGGCTCTCGGCCGGTTGCTTCTCCCCGTTGACCGCGACCCGGATCCCCGACGCCGCCCACCCGGGGTGGCGGATGTTCAGCGTAAGCTCGACCGGCTTCTCGCACGTGAAGACGAGTCGCGTGGAATCGCTCTCGGGGTACGTCGTCTCCTGGCGGACCTTCACCCCTTTGGCGCGCCACGTCAGCTCCGAGGCGATGAAGAGGTTCACGTACAGCGTCTTCGCGCCGTCGTGGAAGTAGAGGCTGTCGCCGTACTTCGCATGGTTCTCGACGCCGGTGCCGGTGCAGCACCAGAAGGCGTCGAGGGGGCCGCCGAAGGACTTGGTGCTGCCGGTCCTGAGGGGGACGTAGTAACACATCATCCCCGTTTCGGGATTCTGCGAGGCGAGGATGTGGTTGTAGAGGGCCCGCTCGTAGTAGTCGGCCTCGTCGGCGCCGGCGTGCCACGCGAAGAGGTGGCGCGTCAGCTTCAGCATGTTGTACGTGTTGCACGTCTCGGTGGTGTTCGGGCCGAGGGCCTGCGAGAGCCGCTCCTTGGGCGAGAACATCTCGCCGTCGCTGTTGCCCCCGATGACGTAGGAGCGCTCCTTCGTGACCACGTTCCAGAAGAACTCGGCTAGGCGGCGGAGGCGCTCGTCGCCGGTCAGCTCGTACTGCCGGGCGGCGCCGATGACCTTGGGGAACTGCGTGTTGGCGTGGAGGCGGGTCAGCCGGTCCTCGCCGCCGGCGAGCGGGTCGAGGACGGCCTTGTGGTTGAAGCGCCGGGCCAGCGCGAGGTACGCCTCGTCGCCCGTGACGGCGTACAGCTCGGCCAGGGCGTCGTTCATGCCGCCGTGCTCGTTGCCGAGCATCTTCTGCATCTCGCCGTCGCTGAGCTTATCGGCGCGGCTCTTCACCCACGCGGCGAACTTCCGGGCGGCCTCGAGCGCCTGCGGGTTGTCGCAATAAACGTGTATATCAATCAAACCGGCAAGAATCTTGTGGAGCGTGTACCACGGCGCCCACACCGGCTTGAGCGATTCCACGCGGTCGATGAAACTCTCCGGGTAGGCGCTGAGGTACCCGCTGCCCATTTTCGTCTGGCATTCGGCGAGGCCCGCCACGACCTGGTTGCCCTTCTCCTTCAGGAGCTCATCGCCCGTGCTCGCGTACATGAGGGCGCAGGCCGACAGGTAGTGGCCGAC
Source organism: Planctomycetota bacterium (assembly GCA_026387055.1). GTDB lineage: Bacteria > Planctomycetota > Phycisphaerae > FEN-1346 > FEN-1346 > JAPLML01. The sequence continues at coordinate 6,922 of JAPLML010000641.1, forward strand.
GAAGTGCCCGCGGACCTCGCAGTCGGGCGCCTCCCATCCCCCCAGGGGCTTGGCCGAGGAGGGCAGGCCGGCATTCACGCGGAAGTTGTGCAGCAGCCGGTCGGGCTCCAGGCTGAGGAGGTACGCCTGGTCCAGCTCCATGGCGTGCTTGAACGGCCCGTCGAGGAGCCTGACGTCCCGGAGGTGAAACGCGTACGCCTTGGCCGCCATCTTGGGCGCCACTTTCATCTTGTTCTCGCTTTCCAGGGTCAGGCTGTCGCCGAGACCCGTCCGGGCTGCCGCCGCGACGGCAAGGAAGGCCGCCAGGGCAAGCACGACGCCACGCCTTCGCGCGGCGGGTCTCCTGCCCCGCCGCGTGCCTGCGCTCCATCGCCACTGTGGGGGCACGGCACGCCGTGATGGACGTTGCGGCACGGACGCCGAGGGCGTCAATCGGGACTCCATGAGTGTTCCTTTCCGGCGGTCACGAGGGTCTGACTATTGGCTTGACACCGTGACCGGCCGTGGATGATATGGTCCGCGGCCGCACTCACGCAACCACAAAGTCGTGCGCCGAGTGGCATGGTCCTCCGCCTTTGGGTGGCCCTGCTTCAACGGGCGCGGGCATTCTGCGTGGCCGCGCAGAGGCGCTCGCCGCGGCGGCCAGGCTGTGGCCATGCCACCCGGCCGAAAGGAAATCGCCATGAGCGAATACCGCAAGCGGGGTCTCACGCGACGCGAGTTTCTGAATCGTGCGGCCGGCGCCGCCGCCGCCGTGGCGGGCGCGGGCCAGCTTCGCGTCCAGCCGGCGTGGGCGGCGGGGGAGACGTGGAAGATGCGCCTCTCCGTCTCGTCCATCGATTACTCCAAGGTCCCCATCGAGCAGGCCTGCGAGCGGATCGCCGCCCTCGGCTTCGAGGCGATCGACATCTGGTCGGCCCACGCGGGATGCCCGCACCTCGACGACGTGCAGAAGCGCCTCGGCGCCCAGGGTCTCAAGGACCTCCTGGCGAAGCACAACCTCAAGCTCTACGCCTTCTCGGTGTACGCGGGCGGTTACCGGAAGTACGCCGAGCTCCTGGGCGGGGCCGGCGGGGGCGTGGCCATCCACGGCGGCCCCGGGCCCTGCGACCCCAAGGACCTCGCCGCCAAGACCCGAGCGTTCATCGACGGCCTCAAGGGCGAGCTCGAGCTGGCCGAGAAGCACAACTCCTACGTGGCCATCGAGAACCACGGCGGCTCGCTCCTCAGCTCGCTCGACTCCTTCAAGGCGTTCGCCGACGCCAACACGCATCCGCGGCTGGGGATCGCGCTGGCCCCGTACCACGTCCAGGCGGCCAAGGCGTCGGTGGAGGAGGCCATCGCGGCGTGCGGCAAGCAGTTGTTCTTCTTCTACGCCTGGCAGCAGGCCGGCGGCCTCGGGCAGTTGCCGGGCCACGGGCCGACCGATTTCACCCCCTGGCTCGCCGCCCTGGCAAAGATCGAATATAAATGGTATGTCAACCCATTCATGCACGACGAGCCGCCCCCGGACGAGATGAACCAGGCCCTCGCGAAGTCGCGGGATTACCTCAAGGCGTGTTACGCGAAGGCCGTGGCGACGGCGAAGTAGCCGCGAGGCGCCGTTGTTCACGTGCCACGGGTTGCTTGTCAACCCGTGATCATGATGGCTTCTTTTCCATATTGCGTAACGCCGTTGGAAAAACGGATCATGGTCACTACGGGTTGGCAAGCAACCCGTGGCACATGAACGGCAGTGCTGTGGCAACGGGGAGAACCCATGACATACGCCGCGCTCACCCGCCGCAACCTCCTGAAGGCCGCCCTGGCGGCGGCCGCGGCGCCGTACGTCATCACCTCAACCGCCCTGGGGGCGGAGGGCGTCCTGCCCGCCAGCGAGCGGATCGGCATGGGGTTCATCGGCCTCGGAGGGCGGGGCGGGGGCATCCTCCCGCACTTCCTCCAGCCGGGCGTCTCTGTGCCCATCGCCGTCTGCGACGTGTGGAAGAACAAGGCCGACGCCTGGCGCCAGCGGCTCGG
>JAPLML010000521.1 GCA_026387055.1 Planctomycetota bacterium
GATGGCCGGCGTGTCGGGGGCTTCACTCGGAGCGGAGGCCGCGCCCGCGAAGCTGAAGATGGGTCTCGTCGTTGGGGAGGCGGCGGCGGACAAGCCGGGCGCCGAGGCGCGGGCCGCCCACGCTCTGGCTGGAAGGCTGCATGAAGTCGCGCTCATCTCACCCGCGGCGCGCGGCAAGTTCCTCGGCGCCGGCGGCGAGGAGGTCACGCTGGATCGCTTCGCCGTCGTCTGGATCCACCAGGGCGACGCGCCAAGCCCGCCGGCCTTGCTCATCGCCCCCGAGACGATCGCCGCCCTGCGCCAGTACGTCACCGACGGCCACGGCCTGCTCGTCTCCGGTGCGGCGCTGGCCCTGGTGCGCGATCTTGGGGTGGAACGGCTCCACGTGCGCGTCGGCGGTCCAGGCAACGACCGGAGCGCCGCCGGCGTGACGCCGCTGGTTCCGACGCATCCGATCTTCCGGGGCCTGGCGCTGGCGGGCTCAAGCGCGGTCGTCACCGACGCCGGCTTCCCCGCCTTCGCCGACTTTCACGGCTCGGGCGGCCCGTCGGGGGGCATGCTTCTGGCATCGGCCTGGCCCGATTCGGGTGAGAACCCGCTGGCGGAATACGAGCTCGGCAAGGGCCGCCTCATCGCCATGGGCTGGCGGCTTCCGCATTTCAGCAACGCCGCCAACACGCACCGGGCCAACCTGGAGCGACTGACGGCCAACATCCTGGCGTATCTCGCCGACAGCAAGCAGTGGCAGAAGGTGGTGACCAGGCCGGTGCGGCGAGGCGGGCCCGCCAAGGCGGCGCCGGGAGTCCCCGAGGCGGAGTGGCAGGCGGCGGAGCGGGCGGTCAACGATCTCGTGGCCACCTTCGGCCCCAAGTATCCCAACGGTCCGGAGTATCTGAAGCGGCTCGGCGCGCTCAAGAAGACGCACGACGGCCTGCTCGGCGACGAAGCCACGAGCGCGGCACGCCTGAACGAGATCGCCGAGGAGTTCCAGAAACTTCGCGCCGAGGCCCTGCTGGCCAACCCGTTGCTCGACTTCGACCGCATCCTTCTGGTCAAGCGCCGCCTCGACCGCCTCGGCCTCCCCGCGAACTGGGACAGCAACTCCAGCCTGCCGCGCGACGGCTACGACAACGAGATCGTCGTCCTTTCCGATTTCCGGGGCCAGGGGACGTTGACCACGCTCCTCAAGCCCGAGGGCGGGCGATTCGTCGGCGACGTCGACCTGCACTGGAACGCCGACCGCCTGCTCTTCTCGATGCCGGGCAAGAACGGCCGCTGGCAGATCCACGAGGTCAAGGCCGACGGCACGGGCCTGCACGAGCTGCCGCTCATCCTCGAACCCGACGTCGACAACTACGACGCCTGCTACCTGCCCAACGGCCGGATCGTGTTCACGTCGACGGCCCCGTTCGTGGGCGTTCCCTGCGTGACGGGGTCCTCGCACGTCTCGAATCTCTACCTGTATGATCCCGCGAAGGGCACGATCCGCCGCCTCACGTTCGAGCAGGACCACGATTGGTGTCCGACGGTGCTCCCGAACGGCCGCGTCCTGTATCTGCGGTGGGAGTATGCGGACATCCCGCACTACGTCGCCCGGATCCTCTTCCACATGAACCCGGACGGCACGGAGCAGATGGAGTACTACGGCAGCAACTCCTACTGGCCGAACTCCACGTTCTACGCGCGGCCGTGTCCCGGTCACCCCACGCGGTTCGTGGGCGTCGTCAGCGGCCACCACGACGTGGCCCGCCTGGGCGAACTCGTCCTCTTCGACGCGGCGGTCGGCCGGCGCGAGGCCGACGGCGTCATCCAGCGGATCCCCGGCTGGGGCAGGAAGGTGGAACCGGTGATCCGCGACGGCCTCGTCGGCGGGGCCCCGCCCAAGTTCCTGCACCCGTGGCCGCTGAGCGACAAGTACTTCCTCGTGTCGTCCAACGCGGCCGGCGGGCCGCCGTGGGACCTCTGCCTCGTCGACGTCTTCGACAACAGCGTGCCGATCAAGTCCGTGCCCGGGTACGCGCTCTTGGAGCCCATCCCCCTGAAGGCCCGGCCCGTGCCGCCGGTCATCCCCGACAAGATCGATCCGGACCGCAAGGACGCCCTGGTCTTCATGAGCGACGTGTACGCCGGCCCCGGCCTGAAGGGCGTGCCGCGCGGCACGGTCAAGCGGCTCCGCCTCGTGACGTACCAGTTCGCCTACCACGGGATGGGCGGGCAGGTGAACCGCGTGGGCCTCGACGGCCCGTGGGACGTGAAGCGCATCATCGGGACCGTGCCGGTCGAGCCGGACGGCTCGGCGTACTTCCGGGTGCCCGCGAACACCCCGATCGCGCTTCAGCCCCTGGACGCCGAGGGGCGGGCCCTCCAACTGATGCGTTCCTGGATGACGGCCATGCCGGGCGAGGTGCTCTCGTGCGTCGGGTGCCACGAGCCGCACAGTACGGGCCCGTCCGGCAACAAGGCGACGGCAACGCATCGGGGGCCGTCGCCGATCACGCCGTGGT
>JAPLML010000436.1 GCA_026387055.1 Planctomycetota bacterium
TACCGCACGCGCGACATCGCGTCGCTCGACTCCAGTCCGTGCCCGTGCGGGCGGACGGGCGCCCGCATGAGCCGGGTGGTCGGCCGGACCGACGACATGCTGATCATCCGGGGCGTGAACGTCTTCCCGTCGCAGGTCGAGGAGGCGCTCCTGAAGGTCGAGGGCACGGCCCCCCACTACCTCATCGAGGTCGACCGGCCGGGGGCGATGGACGAGGTGACCGTGCGCGTCGAGATGCGGCCGCAGGACTTCTCGGACAAGATGCGCGAGATGCAGGCCCTGCGCGAGCGCATCGACCGCGAGATCCAGTCGATCACCGGCATCCGGATGAACGTGGAACTCGTGGAGCCGCAGACCCTGGAACGCTCCGCCGGCAAGGCGAAGCGCGTCATCGACCGCCGCCGCGAGAAGGGCCTGATCTAGCCGGCCCCGGCCTTTTCACGCCGGTCTTCCGGAAAATATGCTTGCGTTTTTATGGTCAGCCGGTTCATTATTAGCCGATTTATTTCCCGAGAGGGGCAAGAGGTTCGAAGCGGAGGGAGCGGCCATGTTCGGGATCAGCGATCCCTGGGTCTGGTCAGGGTACCTTCTCTGCATTGCCAGCACCGTCCTGTGCGTCCTCTACGGCATCGTCTCCTGGAACAAGGGGGACGATGCCGTGACGAAAGAGGACACCTCCTGGGTCGACAAGGAGAAGAAGATCGAGGAGGAACTTTAGTCGCCGCTTCGACGGCGAGGCGGCCGGCGCGTTTCCACGAGAGGGAGCGGACGTCGCAGCAGGGGAAAAAACGATGCTCGCCCAACCACTGCCGTATGTGAATATCCTCGTCGTCCTTCTGTACCTGTTGATCACGGTGCTCCTCGGCTACCTGGGATGGCGGCGCACGAAGACGGCGTCGGACTACCTGGTGGCGGGGCGGAAGACCCATCCGTTCATCATGGCCCTCAGCTACGGGGCCACGTTCATCTCCACCAGCGCCATCGTGGGTTTCGGCGGCGTGGCCGGCCTGTTCGGCATGAGCCTGCTGTGGCTGACCTTCCTGAACATCTTCGTCGGCATTTTCGTCGCCTTCGTGCTCCTGGGCGGGCGGGCGCGCCTCATGGGCCACCACCTCGATGCCCACACGTTCCCGGAGTTCATCGGCCGCCGGTTCCAGAGCAGGTTCATGCAGGTCTTCGCGGGGCTCGTCATCTTCGTCTTCATGCCGCTGTACGCGGCCGCCGTGCTCATCGGCGGCGCGGAGTTCGTGGCCACGTCGTTCTTCCCGACCATGGAGAACGGCTACCACGCGGCCCTCCTGATCTTCGCGGTCATCACCGCCGCGTACGTGATCGCCGGCGGCCTGAAAGGCGTGATGTATACCGATACCTTCCAGGGCATCATCATGTTCGTCGGCATGGGCATCCTCCTGCTCTACGCCTACGAGCGCGTGGGCGGCGTGACGGAAGGCCACCAGGCGCTGACCGACCTGAAGGACCTGGTGCCCGGTTCGCTGGCCGCCATCGGCCACCAGGGGTGGTCGTCGTTCCCGGCCTTCGGGTTCGGCGAGAAGAAGTATGACCTGTGGTGGATCGTGGTCACGACGATCGTCATGGGCGTGGGCATCGGCGTGCTCGCCCAGCCGCAACTGATCGTCCGTTTCATGACCGTCAAAAGCAAGCGCGAGCTCAACCGGGCGGCCCTCGTCGGCGGCATCTTCATCCTGCTCATGACCGGCGTGGCGTTTACCGTCGGCGCCTTGTCGAACGCCTACTTCTCGCAGCACGGCGCCCTGATGACCGGACGCATCGCGGCCATCCCCTCGGCCCGCACGCCCGACGGCAAGCCCGTCGACGTCAAGGCCCTCGACGCCAAGGCCCTCCAGGCCAAGGCCCTGGAGGCCAGGGGCCACGTCGTCCTGCAACTGGTCGTCAAGAAGGACGAGGCGGGCCCGTGGGCGCCCGCCCTCGACGACAAGGGCAAGCCGAAGATGGCCCCGGTGGTCCTCGACGCCGCCCAGCCGTTCCTCGAGGACGCGGCCGGCGACGGCGCGGCCCCCCTCGCCCAGGGGCGCAGCATCTCGATCGTCTACGCCAAGGGGAACCCTGACCAGATCATCCCGACCTTCATCACCTCGGCGATGCCCAAATGGTTCGGCCTGGTGTTCATGCTGACCCTGCTGGCGGCGGCCATGAGCACGCTGTCGAGCCAGTTCCACACGCTGGGCACCAGCATGGGCCGCGACGTCTTCGAGCAGCTCGCGGGCGGGTCCGCCCCGGCGCAGTCCGGCCGGACGGTGCTCATCGTCCGGATCGCCATCATCATCGGCCTGATCGTCGCCACCACGATCGGTTACTACACCCGCGGCAACTACATCATCGCCCGCGCGACCGCCATCTTCTTCGGCCTCTGCGCGTCGACGTTCCTGCCCACCTTCGTCGGAGGCCTGTTCTGGAAGCGCATGACCAAGGCCGGCGCCATCGCCTCCATGCTCAGCGGGTTCCTCGTAACCTCCTTCTGGCTCCTCTTCGTCAAGACGGCCGAGGCCAAGGGCATCGGACTGGTGCAGTGGGTCACCGGCGGCAAGGAGAGCCTCTTCCAGGAGTGGGTGACCGCGGGCGGCGCGACGGTCCTGAAGGATATCTCGAACTGGCCGGTGGTGGACCCGCTCGTGGTGGCCTTGCCGCTGTCGATTCTGGCGGCGATCCTCGTCAGCCTCGTGACGCGGCCGCCGGCCCCGGCCCACGTCGAGAAGTGCTTCCGGAAAACGGCGCCGACTACCCGCGTCTAGTTCCTGCAACCGGGTGGGGCGGCTTGGCCCCTTCGCATGAGAAAGGAGCGAGAGCGAATGACAAGAGCACCAGGCTCAAGGAGGCTGTGGACGGTGTGGGTCATCGCCGCATGCTTGTTGGCCGCGTCGGGGGCGTGGGCCGCGGATCCCCCGGCGGCGCCGACCGGCGCTCAACCGGAGACGGCGGCCCTGGCCGCGGCCGACACGGCCGCGAAGGACGCCAAGGCGGCGCCTGCCAAAGAGCCGGCGCCGGCCGCGAAGGCGCCGGAGGCGAAACCGCCCGAGGCCAAGACCCCGGCCTACACCGACGCGATCGACGAGTTCATCGAGAAATCCAAGACACCCTTCCCGTGGTTCAAGTGGGGCGCCGACATCCGCCTCCGCGACGAGTACCAGAAAAGCATGGGCCTGAACAGCCATACCCCCGAGGCCCGCGGCGGCGACGAGTTCAACTACCAGCGCTACCGCACCCGCTGGTGGAGCACGCTCACGCCGGCCAAGGACGTCGACCTCAACCTGCGAATCACCTGGGAAGGCCGCCACTACAGCGAGACCGACGGCCAGTCCGAAGCCGCCTTCCCCACCTGGCTCCAGGGCGGCGTGGCCGTCGACAACGCGAACCTGAAGCTCACCAACATCGGCGGGTCGCCCCTGACGGCGACCCTCGGTCGCCAGGATATCATCCTGGGCGACGGCTGGCTGGTGATGGACGGCACGCCGGGCGACGGGTCGCGGACGTTCTTCTTCGACGCCGCCCGATTCACCTACGACCTGAAGAGCATCAAGACCACGGTCGACGCGATTTACATGCAGCAGGCCGCCCGCGGCGATGACGTCTGCCCGCCCCTCCTGTTCGATAACCGGGGGAACCGGTTCGGCGACGTCATCGAGCAGGACGAGCGCGGCGTCATCCTGTGGGTCGCCAACAAGTCGATCAAAAACATGGAGATCGACGGCTACTACATGTACAAGGACATGGAGCGCTCCCTGGTGAACGCGCGGCCCATCACCGCCAACGGCGACAACGGGCACGTCCACACCTTCGGCGCGCGGGTGGCCGGCAGCGTCGGCGACCACTGG
>JAPLML010000694.1 GCA_026387055.1 Planctomycetota bacterium
CAGGATGAACGCCCGCCGGCAGCCACCCGTGTGGATGTAGTCCTCCATGGCATCGAGCTTCTCCACCTCGAGGCCGCGGAGGAAATCCTCGCGCTTCCAGTCGATGGCGAGTTTCTCGAACGGCGGCGGGGGATGAACCAGTTTCTCGATGCCGCGGCCGCGGAACGGCGGCTCGTAGTCGAGGTGCCGGGCGTCGGCGAGGGCCGTCATCGCGCGCCGCACCTGGTCGATGGCGAGGTTCGCCACCCGCGCCACTTGTCCGAGGTTGATGGCATAGCGGCCGGGCGTTTCGAGGTCGAGCGAGGAGGCGAGGGCCTCGAAGACGCGCCGCTGGACGTCGCCGCGGATTTTCGGCAGGACCTCGGCCCCCGGCTTCGCGAGGGTGATCGCGGCGGTCGCGTCTCCGGCCATCGCCCGCGTGACGCCCGCGCCGTCCAGGAGGCGGATGGCCGAGGCCACCTGGCCCTCCTTCAGCTTGTCGCCGTCATCGCTGCAGAGGTCGGCGATCTGGGCGTACGTCATCGCCAGCGGATTCTCTTCGATCTCCCACAGGGCGTCGTACACGGCCTCAACCTGCTCGCGCGTGGGGTACGAGAGGTCGATGAAGAACTCGCGCAGGAACCGGTCGGAGGCCGAGTAAAGGAGGACGCAGCGGGCGGGCAGGCCGTCGCGCCCCGCGCGCCCGATCTCCTGGTAATACTCCTCGACCGAGCCGGGGAAATGGTAGTGGTGGACGAAGCGGATGTCGGCCTTGTCGATGCCCATGCCGAACGCCACCGTGGCCACCGCCACGCGCGCCTTGCCCGTGAGGAACGCCTCCTGGGCCCGCGTCCGCTCCTCGGGCTCGAGGCCCGCGTGGTACACGATGCAGCTCGGCTCGACGTCGGCGATGGCGTCGGCCACCGCCTCGGCGGCGCGGCGGGTGCCGGCGTAAATGATCCCCGCCCCGCGCTCGGTCCGCAGAAACTCGCGGAGGAAATCCGTCTTCACCTCTTCGCGCCGCGCGTAAACGACGCTCAGGCTGAAGTTCGGCCGGTCGAAGCCGCGCACGTGGATGTCGACCTCGTGGGCCTGGAGGCCCAGGCACTCGACGATGTCGGTCTGGACGCGCGGCGTGGCGGTGGCCGTGAGGGCCGTGACGGGCGGGTCGCCCATGTCGGCCCGGAACTTCCGCAGGCGCCGGTAGTCCGGGCGGAAATCGTGGCCCCACTGGCTGATGCAGTGGGCCTCGTCGACCGCAAGGCGGACCGTCCTCACGCGCCGCAGCATGTCGAGGAACGCCGCGCTCTGGAACCGCTCCGGCGCGACGTAAAGCAGCCGCACCTCGCCGCGGAGGCACCGGCCGATCCGCTCCTGCTGCTCCTGGAGGCTGAGGCTCGAGTTGATGAACGTGGCCGGGATGCCGCGCCGCGTGAGCTCGTCCACCTGGTCCTTCATCAGGGCGATCAGGGGCGAGACGACGAGCGTGAGACCCTGCATCGCCAGCGCGGGGAGCTGATAGAGCAGCGACTTGCCGCTCCCGGTGGGCATGACCACGAGGAGGTTGCGCCCCGCCAGGACGGACCTCACCGCCGCTTCCTGCCCGTCGCGGAACGCCGCGTGGCCGAAACGCTCGTGCAGGAAGCCGATCGCCTGGGTGTAGGCGTCGGCGGCCGGCGATGTCGGCGGGTCATTCATCATGGCGATAACATATCCGCAAGGCGCTGCCGGCGTCAAGGACGCGGGCGGCGTTTGGGGTCGCATCGTTCAGCCGCGGCCATCGTTTGGCCGTCGCATCGTTTAGCCGCGGCCATCGTTTAGCCTTCGCATCGTTTAGCCGGGGCCATCGTTTAGCCTTCGCATCGTTTAGCCGTCGCCGGTGTACGTGTCTAGCGTGGGTGGCACGGTCACGCGCCGTTGCGTGACCGTGCTTGCTCCCCCATGTGACCGTGCACGGCCACGCAACAGCGCGTGGCCGTGCCACCCGGCAATCTCGTGTCACGCTAAACACGTACTCGCCGGTACGGCGACGATCATTACCGCGGCCGTGCCGGCCGCGGCTAAACGATGCCGGCCGCGGCTAAACGGTGGTCGGGGCCGCGCCTTTCAGGAACTCGTGGAAATTGTCGTGCATCACCTGGCGGACGGTCGCGGGGGCGGCGCCGAGCTCCTGAAGGATGTCGAAGTCCGTCCGGACCCAGTCGCGGTAGCCGTCCCGCCACGGGGCGCTGTCGCTGCCGTACATCAGGGCGTTGGGCGGCAGGTACCCGAGGGCTTTGCGCATGGCGTCGACCTTCCAGGCCCTCGGCGCGCCGGGCGTGATATCCACATACATCTGGCCATGCCGGCCGTGGCCGAGCCAGAACCGGCCCGCCAGGGCCAGGCACTCGTCGGTCCACGGCCACCCGATGTGCGCCAGGGCGAACCGGACGTTCGGATATTCCAGGAGGACCTCGTAGAACGCCGGCCGGCAGTACATCGACGACGCGCCGTGCCCCCACAGGATGCCCGAATGAAAGAGGACCGGCGCGCCCAGGGCGCTCAGGGTCTCGTACACCGGCCGGAGGCGGTCCTCGTACGGGTACCACTTCTTGGGGAGCATCTTGATGCCCGCCAGGCCCAGGCCCTCGATGGCCCGGCGGATCTCGCCGGTGATGCCGTGGACGGTCGGGTTCAGGCGGGCGAAGCCGTGAAGGCGGCCGTGGGCCTCCTTGACGATCCGCGCGAGGGCGTCCGTGGCCTCGCGCGTGGCGTCGAGCGTGTCCTCGGCCTCGGGCGAGAAGAGGATGATCTCGTCCACGGCGGCGGCATCCATGGCCTTGAGGATGGCGCAGGCGTCGCGGACGCCCTCCGCCATGTGAACGTGACAATCGTTGATGGTCTCCATGGGCGCCTTCTCGTTCGGCCGTCGCCATCGTTTAGCCGTCTCCGCATACGGCGACGGTCAATCATTGCGGCCGTATGCGGCCGCGGCTAAACGAGACTTACGGCTTCGGCGCGGCGTTGCTCAAGTCGAGATTATCGAGATACAACGATGTCGTTTCATTGGCCATGCTCGAGAAGCCGAGCCAGTCGAGGCGCTTCCAGTCGGGGCTGCCCGTCTTCAGGCCCTTGAAGGTCTTCGGTTCCTGGCCGGGGATCGTCACCGCGAGGTCCCACGTGCCCGTCGCTTTCGAGCCGAGGCCCGCGGTCATCTCGACGCGGACCCACTGGCCCGCGGGGATGTCGCCCACGGACTGTTTGCCGGCGTGCATCTTGCCGCCGCCGACCGACAGGGTCGGCCCGACGCGGTAGGGCTGGGCGCCGTCGCGCCATTCGACGTGCATCGCCGTCTGCGGCTCGATCCGCATGTCGAAGGCGAACCGGGTCACGCCGTCGCGATGGTGCGGAATGTAGTAGAAGTGCGGGTTGAAGACGGCCTTGAGGCCCGGGGCGTCGGTGATCTTCAGGCTGCGCTTGCCGCCGGCGGCGGCCTCCTCGGTCACGGCGATGGCATCGCCTTTGCCCTCGACGTGGTACTGGGGGCCCGACGGCCGCTTGCCGACCTCGGTGGCTTCGTAGTCCTCGCGGAAGACGAGCGGCGCGGGCGGCGGAGGGTCCGGCGGCTTCTCGTCCGCCGGGTACTCGACGCCAGCGGCCAGTTTCACCCACGCCGGGTCGCCGTACACGCCCGCCTTCATGTAGTCGAAGGGCTTGAAGCCCGTCTTGATGGCCGGGGAGTCCTCCTTCAGGCGGAAATCGTAGTGGGCCGCGTCGACGAACTTCGGGTCGGCCACCGTGAAGTCCTCGGCCTTGTTCACCTTCTTCAATTGCTCGAGGACTTTCTTCTCAGCCTCCGCCGGGTCGCCCGCGGCCAGCCAGAACAGGTTGTTCTTCAGCACGACGTTCTTGTCGGCCCACTGGTTGCTGAACAGCGTGCCCTCGGTCCAGTAGACGATGTTCTGCTCGAAGGTGAAGGAGAGGTGCGGCTCCACGCGGGTCCGCTGGAGCTGCCCCTCCTGGCTGAAGGCGAAGATGTTGTTGCGGATCACGTTCTCCTTGCCGTAGTGCTGGTGGGAGCCGCCGGTCTTGGTGTTGTAGACGAGGTTGTTCTCGAGGACGATGGCGGTGGATCCCTCGTCGTTGTACAGGCCCCACCCGCCGTAGCCGTAGGAGTAGATGTCGTGCGCGCGGTTGTTCGAGACGGTCGTTCCCTCCGAAGGGCCGAGCGTGTAGACCGCGCCCATGTCGCTCAGGACGCGCCATCCCAAATGATGGATATGATTGAAATCGATCGTGTTGCGCTTGGCGACGCTCGGCGCGTAGCCCCACCGCCAGCCGACCGAGATGCCCGTGTAGTAGAAGTCGCTGATGTCGTTGTGGGTCACCTGGTTGTCGGGGCTGTGGCCGATCCAGACGCCGATGGCCCCGCGGTGCATCCGCCCGCCGGAGCGGATGATGTTGTTGTCGACGGTGATCTTGCCCGTCACGTCGGCCGCCTGCGGATTGTCGCGCTTCCAGCCCTCGCCGATCCTGACGCCGCCGGCCCCCAGGTCCTGGAGGAGGCACCGCACCACGCGGCAGTCCGAGCACGCGTGGCGGAACCAGACGGCGTACGTGCCGATGTGCTCGATGGTGCAGCCCTCCAGGGCGATCTGCCTCGCCCCGTCGGCCATGACGAGCGCCGCAATCGTGACCTCCGCCTGCCCGTCGGCGTGCCCCTCGGGCGGCAGGACGTACTGGCCGTGGCGGAAGGCGAGGCCCTTGAGCGTGATGTTCTCGACGAACTTGCCGGCCGCCGCATCGCCCGCGAACTCGATGAACGTCTCGGCCACGGGCGCATAGACCTCGGCCCTGGCGGGGTCTTCGCCCGGCAGGGGCTTGTAGAAGAGCGTGCCCGCGCGGTCGACGAACCACTCGCCGGGTGAGTCGAGGGCCTCGCGGAAGTTCTCCAGGTGATACTGCTGCGCGCCTTCCCACTGCATCATCGGCCACGGCGCCTTGCCGGTCAGGATGACGGCCCCGGTCTTCTCGTCCACCGAGACCACGTGGTGGGCCGAGGCTTCCCAGGAGTGATACACGACCGCGACGGCGTCGCCGAGGCGGTCCTTCGGCATCGCGAGGAGCGGCCCGATGTCCTCCGGCCGCGCGATGAAGGCGCGGCTTGCGAGGTCGGCCTCCTGGCCCGTCGCCGGGTCGATGCCGCGCAGGAGCTTGGCCGCCATGTGGAAGTAGAACTTGTTCGGCGAGCGGGCCCGGGTCGCGCGGCGGCCGTTGACGAAGAGCTGGTCGAACCTCCACTTGCCCTTGGCCCAGCCGGGGACCTGGGCGGTCCAGAGGCCGTCGGCGCTGGCCTTGAGGCCGGTGATGCGACAACCGCCGTCGAAGACGGGCTTCGCGCCCGGGGCCGCCTCGTAGGTGATCGGCGCGTCGGCCGTGCCGCTGTCCTCGGGCGCGAATGTCACGGTCACGGCGACCGGGTACAGGTCGTCGGTCATGACCACGCGGACGGCCTCCTTGAGCGGTGCGCCGGCCTTGAGTTTCCGCACGGCGTTGCGGGCGCCCGCGAGGGAGGCGAGCGGGCCGTCGGACTTGTCGGCGTTTGCCTTCTCGATGCGGCCCGACCACTGGTCGCTGCCATCAGGGGCGACGTAAAGCGTGAGGCCGTAGGCGGCGCTGGCGGTCATGAGCAGGGCTCCGAGGGTGACGAGGTGATGTGCAAGTTTCAAGGCTGGGCCTCCTTGTCAGGAACGTGCTTCGCTTCGTATAGACCGTGTTCAAGCACTGTGCCACGGCCGGCTTGCCCGGCCGTGCTGCCGTGCCAGGAACACGGCCGGGCAAGCCGGCGTACGTGTTTAGCGTGACACGAGATTGCCGGGTGGCACGGCCACAGCCTGCCCGCCGCGGCGGGCGCTGTTGCGTGGCCGTGCACGGCTACATGGGGGAGCAAGCACGGTCACGCAACAGCGCGTGACCGTGCCACCCACGCTAGACACGGGCAAGCCGGCCGTGGCACCCGTGCACACTTGCCGCAGCACTCAACCCATACCGAGGTCCGCCGCACTTCACCCCTACTCCGGCGGCGGGACGTCGACCACGCGGCCCTTGCGCCGGGCCTTCTCGGCGGCGAAGACCATCAGGTGCGACGCCAGCGTCTCGGTGACGCCGGTGAGGATCTTCGAAGAGTCGCCGGTCGCGACGGCGCCGACGAAGGCTTGCATCAGCCGGTAGTCGCCGCCGCCATGGCCATAGTCGTCGGCGATGTCGGGCCGC
>JAPLML010000096.1 GCA_026387055.1 Planctomycetota bacterium
GGGTCTCCTGACCCACCGCGCGGCCATTGCCCCCGGGCGGCGAGATAACGCAGGTGCGCGGCGGGTCGGGAGACCCGCCGCGCGAAGCAGCGTTGTAGCACTAAGAAATGCTAAATGTTAAATGCTTATCATTCTCCGTTCACTTTCCTTCCTTCGCCGTAATCCCTTCTTTGCGCCACATGATGATCAGGCGGTCGGCGTTGTCGGCGACGGACTGGAGGTCCTCCAGGAGCGTCGTGAGGGCGCGGTGGAGTTCGTCGTCGGTGGCGAGCTTGCCGAGGGTGCCCTGGCCCTTGTTGATGTTCTCGAAGGTCCGGTTCACGGTGTTCATGGTGGTGGTGGCGCCTTCGACGGCCTTGTCGAGTTTCTTGATGAGGTCGCGGGCGTCACCGGTGCTCTTGGTGAGGTCGTCGGCCAGCGTGTCGGTCTTGGCGCCGAGCTTCTTGAAGGTCTCATCGGCGGCGGCCAGGGTCTTCTTGGCGGCGTCGAGCGTCTCCTGGAGTTTCTTGGCGCTTATGTCGGCCTCGGCGAGGAGGGTGTTGAAGCTCGAATCCTTCTTGTCGAGCTGGTCCTGGAGCGTCTTGCCGGTGACCTCGAACTGCTCGATCATCGTCCACAGGTTGCGGGGCTGGCCGGCGTCGACGTCCTTGAGGGTGCGCGGCTCGGTGAGTTTCTGGATGTTGGCGGCCACGGGTTCGAGGGCCTTGAGGGTGGAGAGGCCCTTGCGGACGTCGGCCACGAGTTCCTCGGGCAGGAGGCTGGGGGCGACCACGTGACCCTCGATGTAGGCGGTGCCGTCGGTCGGCAAGGACGACGGCGGGGCGGGCGCGACCTCGGGCAGCTTCTTCGGTGTGGTCTGGAAATCGAGGTACAGGTCGCCGATGGTGCTCTGCTGGGCGACGAAGGCGGCGTCGGTGGGGATGAGGATGCCGCGGTTGATGTGCATGTCGACCCAGACGCCGGCTTTCTGGGGCTGGCTGGTGCGGACGTTCTGGACCTCGCCGCAGTCGATGCCGTCCATGTGGACGCGTTTGCCGGCGCGTACGCCGACGGCGCTGGGCAGGTGGCCGTGGACGACGTATCCGCCGCGGATGAGGAACGCCACCTGTCCGAACCAGAAGATCATGACGCCGAGCAGGGCCGCGCCCACCAGGACGAACAGGCCCACGATGATGCTGCGTTTTTCGTTCATCAGGCGTCTCCTTACCCCATCGGCGCGGCCGTCAGGCCGGCGTCGCCGTGGATGAATCGCTGCACGCGGATGTCGCCGTGGCGGCGGATCTGGTCGGGCGTCCCGTCGGCGATGACGCCGCCGTCGTACAGCATGATGAGCCGGTCGCCCACCTTGTACGCGCTCTGCATGTCGTGCGTGACGACGATGCTGGTGGTCTTGAGTTCCCGCCGGCAGCGCAGGATCAGCTCGTTGATCGTGTCGGCCGTGACGGGGTCGAGGCCCATCGTCGGCTCATCGTACAGGATGACCTCGGGGTCGATGGCGATGGCGCGGGCGAGGCCGACGCGTTTGCGCATGCCGCCGGAGAGTTCCTCGGGCAGCAGGTTCTCGGTGCCCTGCATGTCGACGAGGGCGAGCTTGCGGGCGACGATGCGGCGGATTTCATCCTCCGCCAGGCGTTTGTGTTCGTGCAGGGCGAAGGCCACGTTCTCGTAGACCGTCAGGAAGTCGAAAAGCGCCGCCCCCTGGAAGAGCATGCCGAACCGCGTCCGGAGGGGGATGAGCTCGCGCTCGCGGAGAGTCGTGACGTCAGTGTGATCGATGAAGATGTGGCCGCGGTCGGGCTTCAGGAGGCCCAGGATGAGCTTGAGCATGACGCTCTTGCCCACGCCGCTGGCGCCGAGGACGACGGCGGTCTCGCCGCGCCGGAAGCTCACCGTCAGGTCCTTGAAGACCACGTGCTTGCCGAACTGCTTGTGCACGCCCTCGAGGCGGATGAGGACGTCCGCCGGGGCGGCCCGCTGACCCGAGGTTAGTTGTTCCTTGTCAGTGGTCATTGGCTGTTGGCCGTTCGCCGTTCAATCTGCGTATGGCGCGGTGGGCAGTCTTGCCCGCCGCGCAACCGTGTCCTTATTGCGGGTTGTGAACAGCCGCTAAACCCCGCCGTCATACGAAGATGCTGACCCGTCCCCACAGGGCGTCGTAGAGCGCCTGGAGGAACATGACGATGAAGAAGTCGAGGATCAGGATGGCCATGAAGCTGACGACGAACGCCTCGGTGGCGGCGCGGCCGACACCCTCGGCCCCCTGGCGGCTCTGGAACCCCTTGAAGCAGGCGATCAGGGCGATGGCCGCCCCGAAGAACCCGCTCTTGAGGACCCCCGTGAAGATGTCGAAGTTCTCGATCACGTCGGCCGAGTGCATCCAGTACTCGTACGCATCGACGCCGTAGTTCCACGTCACGAGGTATCCGCCCAGGATGCCCACGAAGTCGCAGTAGATCGTCAGGAACGGAATCAGGAGGAAGCAGGCGAGGAAGCGCGGCACGACGAGGTGGCGGATGGGGTCGGCCCCGAGGGCCCGCAGGGCGTCGATCTGCTCGGTGACCTTCATGGTGCCGAGTCCGGCCGCCAGGGCCCCGCCGACGCGCCCCGCCAGCATGACCCCCGCCAGGACCGGCCCCAGCTCCTTGATCACCGACAGGTTGATCACCGCCCCCGACCAGGACGCCCGCCCCATGGCCTCGAACTGGAAGTACGACTGAAGGGCCAGCACCATGCCGACGAACGCACCCGTGAAGAGAATGACGGGGAGGCTCCGGAAGCCGACCTCGTAAAGCTGCGGCCGCAGCAGCCGCCACCGCGTGAAGTCCGTGAAGACCCACCGCACCATCTGGGCGGAGAAGAGGGCGAAGTTCCCAAGGTCGGCGACCTGGGCAACGGCGAAATCCCCTAGCAGGGCCAGCGGCTTAGCGATTCGCACGAGAAACCCCATGGCAAGGACCTATCCTAATGGTCCCGCCGCGCTAATTCAAGCGTAAGTGAACATCGCCCGCCGCCCCGGCGGCACTTGCTATAATGACGGAAGCATGCGGGTAGGCTGTCTGCACAGGGATACGCCATCCGCTGAAGAGGCCTGCGCGCTGCCGTGAATGGCTGACGATTCGTTGCGTGGCGCCGCCCGTCGGCACTACAATAGCGCGAGGCGAACGCTGAACCCAGGTGCGTACACCCGCGAGGAGCAGGAAGCCATGAGCCGGATCGCCACCCTGTTGATGAGCGAGTTCGTCACCCACGACGTCAAGCGGCTCGTCCTCACGAGGCCCGAGGACTTCACGTTCGTGCCGGGGCAGGGAACCCTGCTGGCGATCAACCAGCCGGACCTGCGCGAGGACGCCCATCCGTTCACCCCCACGTCGCTGGCCGACGACCGGGTCCTGGAATTCACGATCAAAGGTCACCCGGAGCATCACGGCCTGACGGAGAAGCTGCACGCCCTGCGGCCCGGGGCGGAGCTGGTGCTCGGCGACGTCTTCGGGACGATCCAGTACCAGGGCCCCGGCACGTTCATCGCCGGCGGGGCGGGCATCACGCCGTTCATCGCGATCTTCCGGCAGCTCGCCCGCGAGGGCAAGCTGGCCGGCCACTCGCTCCTCTTCTCCAACAAGACCCGCGACGATATCATCCTGGAGCAGGAGTTCCGCCATTACCTGGGCGACCGGTGCCTCCTGACGCTGACGCGCGAGTCCGCGCCGGGCTACGAGAATCGCCGCCTCGACGCGAAACTCCTGAAGGAGAGGATCCGCGATTTCAGCCAAGCGTTCTACGTCTGCGGGCCGCCGCCCTTCGTGGAGGCCCTATCGCAGTTGCTCCAGAACTTCGGCGCCAAGGCCGACAACGTGGTGTTCGAGCAAGGCTGAGGCCGATGCGAAATGCAAAAGTAACAGGAGTCTCCACATGCCCCGGCTCAAACCCGTTCTGCTGCTGATCGTTGTTGCCTGCCTCGCCGCCTCGGCCCTGGCCGCCGACGCGCCGCCGCCGGCGCCTGAGAAACCCGCCTACCTCGCCGCCGGCCCGGAAGACATGCAGTGGTGGCGCGAGGCGCGGTTCGGCCTCTTCATCCACTGGGGGCCGGTCAGCCTCAAGGGGACCGAGATCGGCTGGTCGCGCGGCGGCCCGCGGCGCGGCACCGGCGGCACCGGCGAGATCCCCCTGGAGGTCTACGACAACCTCTACAAGGAGTTCAACCCCACGAAGTTCGACGCCAACGAATGGGTGGCCGTGGCCAAGGCCGCCGGCATGAAGTACCTCGTCTTCACCTCCAAGCACCACGACGGCTTCTCGGAGTTCGATTCGGGGCTCACCGAGTACAAGATCACCCGCTCCCCCTTCAAGCGCGACGTGGTGAAGGAGCTGGCCGACGCCTGCCACGCGGCGGGCCTGCGCCTCGGCTGGTACTACTCGCCCCCCGACTGGCACCATCTCGACTACCGCACCGAGCGCCACGCGAAGTACATCGAGTACCTTCACGGCCAGATCCGGGAGCTCATGAGCCATTATGGAAAAATCGACATCCTATGGTTCGACGGCCTCGGCGGCTCGGCGAAGGACTGGGACGCCGAGAACCTCTTCAAGCTGATCCGCTCCCTCCAGCCCCACATCATCATCAATAACCGCGCGGGCCTGCCCGCCGACCTGGACACGCCCGAGCAGACGATCGGCCGCTTCCAAACCGGCCGGGCCTGGGAATCCTGCATCACGATCTGCCGGCAGTGGGCGTGGAAGCCGAACGACCAGATGAAGTCCCTCAAGGAATGCCTCCAGACGCTCCTGAGGTGCGCCGGCGGCGACGGCAACCTCCTCTTCAACGTCGGTCCCATGCCCACCGGCGAGATCGAGCCGCGCCAGGTCGAGCGCCTCAAGGAGATGGGCCGGTGGCTCGCCACGTACGGCGAGACGGTCTACGGCACGCGGGGCGGCCCCTGGCGCCCCGGCCCGTGGGGCGCCGCCACGTGCAAAGATAAAACGGTCTACCTCCATATCATGAAGTGGGACGACGGCGGGGTGACGCTCCCCGCCATCGACCGCAAGGTCGTCTCCGCGAAGGCGTTGACCGGCGGCACGGCCGAGGTCCGCGCGGGCGAGGAGGGCCTGACCATCTTGGTGCCCCCGGCCGACCGGCAGGAGATCGACACCCTCGTCGCCCTCACCCTCGACGGCCCCGCCTTCGACGCCAAGGTCGCCAGGCCGGCGGGTTCGGTGACCGCGGGCAAGAAGGCGGCGGCCTCAAACGTCTACCGCAACATGCTCGCCCAGCACGGCCCCCAGAGGGCCGTCGATGACGACGACGAGACCCGCTGGGCAACCGACACCGGCGTCCACGAGGCATGGCTCGAGGTGGACCTCGGGAAACCGGAGACGGTCGACCGGGCGGCGATCAGCGAGGAGTACGACCGCGTCGGCGCGTTCGAGCTTCAGGCGAAGCGCGACGGCCAGTGGGAGACCTTCGCGCGGGGCGAGAAGATCGGGCACGACCTGGCGCTGAAGTTCGCGCCGGTCACCGCCCAGGTCTTCCGCCTGAACATCCTCAAGGCCGACGACGGCCCGACGATCTGGGAATTCCGGCTGTTCGCAGCAAAAAGATAAAGGCGGGAACAAGCGACCGGGGTGGCATAATGCTACAATGCCACTTCGCGCGGCGGGTCTCCCGACCCGCCGCGCACCTGCGTTATCTCGCCGCCCGG
>JAPLML010000433.1 GCA_026387055.1 Planctomycetota bacterium
CGACAGGAAGGTAAAGGTCGATGTCACAACCGCCGCCGGAGGCCGATCGCGAGACGCCGCGGCAGCGCCCGACCCACTGGGACCATCCGGTGGACGAGTGCCGCCGCGAGAACCGCGCGCGCCGAGTGCGGCGCCGAAAGCTCGTGCTCCTCGCGCTCCTCGTGGTGCTCGGGGCGGCTTCGACGGTGTATTTCTACTACACGAGCGACAGGCAGGTCGAGAAGTTTGCTGAAGAGTACCTGGCCAAACTCCTGGGCACCCGCGTCCGCATGGGCCATGCCAGTTTCATCTTCGCGGAAGGGCTGGTCCTGGAGGACCTGGTCGTGGGGTCTCCCGCGCCGTTCACCGATCCAATCCTGAGAGCCAAGCGGGTGGACCTGAAGATCGCGTGGCTGTCGCTGGCGCGGCTGTCGCCGCAGGTGACAGAGATCGTCGTCCGTGAGCCGGAGATCCACCTCCAGTTGTGGGACGAGGAGGTGTGGAACTTCCAGTTGCTGGCGCGCCGGCGGTCGCCCGAGCTCGTTCCGCCGCGCCTGCGACCGATCGTTGCCATCGAGGGCGGCAAGCTGTTCGTTCAGCGTCGGGGCCCGTTGGCCGGCGCCGACCGGCAAACGCCGGGGACCACGATGGAGGTCTCGGGGCTCTTGCTGCCGAGCGAGTCTGACCCCGACGTCCTGCGGTTCCAGACGCATGTCTGGAGCCAGGAGGTGAACCTGGCGGTGGCATCGGGGTGGCTGGACCTGCGCAGCGGCACCCTCAAGTTCGAGGGTCAGGCCTCCAACGTCGCCCTCACGCCGGCGCTCTACGGCAGCCTGCCGCGCGACGTCCAGGCCGTCTGGCACAAGCTTGAGCCCACCGGCACGATCAACGTCAAGGTCGGTTTCGACGACAAGCAGGGGTTCGGGCTGGTGATGGACATGACAGGCGTCAACTTCTCCTACAAGTACAAGTGGACTTCCTCAAGAGCCGGCCGATTCTCGTGAGCCTGGCCCCGCACATGGAGGGCATCTACGTCTACTACGCGCCCGAGGGTCAGGTGGACGTGGAGATGAAGATCCACCGCGGCCCGGAGGAACGGGCCCCGCTCGACGTCTCCGGCAAGGTGTTCTGCCGAGACCTGAAGATGAGATACCTGCTGTTCCCCTATGCGCTGGAGCGGATCCGGGGGGTCGTCGAGTTCGGCGGCGACTACTATGAAACCGCTGGCCTGAAGGGCTACCACGGCCCGGCCGAGGTGACGCTGGAGGGCTGGGGGAAGAACCCCGGCCCGCTCGTTGAGTCGCAGGTCAAGGTCCATGCGAAGGGGGTGCTGCTGGACGACGATCTGCGGCAGGCGCTGGACAAGGCTCAGCGCGACGTCTATGACCAGTTTTCCCCCCGCGGCGTGGCCGACGCGGAGGTGGACATCTACCGCCCGCCGCGCGCCGGGGCTCTGCCCCAGGTCGTCGTCGACTTGAGCCTCCGTGAGTGCCAGTTCAAGTACAAGTGGTTCCCCTATGAACTCGTCCGGACGACGGGCCGGGTGGTCATTGCGCCCGACAAGACCGACATCATCGAGGTCCAGGGCCGCCACGGCGACGCCATCGTCACCTTCTCGGGGCAGGTGACCGGTCTCGAGAAGCCCGATCCGGCCGTCCAGCTCAAGGTGACGGGGCGCGGCCTGGCCATCGATGAGGACTTGGCGGCGGCCCTGCCCCAGCGCGAACGCGATATCCTGCGGGTCTTCCACCTGTCGGGCACGGCGGACATCGACGGGACCGTTACCCGGGGGGCCGAGGCCCAGGGGCAGTTGGACTACGACTTGTCGCTCCAACTCAAGAACGCCCGGATGATCTACGAGGCGTTTCCGTTCCTGGCCGAGGAGATGACGGGGCACGTCCACCTGGCGCGCGGCGTCTGCCGCATCGACTCGCTGACCGGGTTCAACTCGGGCGCGCGGGTCGAGGCCCGCGGCACGATCGAGCAGACCGAGCACGACTTTGCGATGGACCTCACGCTCACCGGCAAGGACGTCCCCCTCAACGAGTCGCTGCGGGGGGCGCTGGGGCCTGAGATCCGCACGGTCTGGAGCCACCTCGCGCCGCGGGGGCGGGTGGATCTCGACGCCCACCTGACCAAGGCCTTCGGGGCGGGCGAGACCGTGAAGCACCACGTCTGGGCGACCGCACGCGACCTGGCGGCCACGCTGGACTTCTTCCCGTACCCGCTCGAGCACGTGACGGGCAAGCTGGAGTTCGAGGGCAGCGAGGTCCGCCTGCACGACATCCGGGCCCGGACCGGCCCGACGGAGTTCGCCCTGGACGGGCGGATCAGTTACCCCGAGGCGGGGCCGGAGATCGACCTCATGATCCGCACCAAGGGCCTGCGGTTCGAGGGTCCGGTGCGCGAGGCGGTTCCCGATGCGCTCAAGCGGGCGTTTGCCATTATCCGCCCGACCGGCCGCGTGGACCTCTCGATCGAGCGCCTGCTCTACCACCGCACGGCGTCGGGCAAGGCCGAAGCCACCTGGCGGGGCTCGGCGGTCCTCGATGAGGTGGGCCTCGAACCGGGCATGAAGGTCTCCGGCGTGGTGGGCACCGCCGACCTCCAGGGCCGGTGGACCGACGGCCGCGTCTCTCTGGACGGCCGCGTGTGGATCCAGCAGGGCAAGATCTCGGACAAGGATATCTCGAACACCCGTCTGACGATCGACAAGCCCGAGAACGCGTCCACCGTGTCGGTCAAGGACGTCGAGGGCGAGTTCTACGGCGGCCGGATGGAAGGATTCGCGACGATCGGCCTGGAGACAGGGGGCAAGTACGCCTTCAGCCTGGCGGCCGAAGACGTGGACTTCGAGCGGTTGCTGCGCGAGGGGTTCGGCCTCGCGCACCACATCACGGGCGGCCGGCTGCGGGCTACGCTCGGCCTTTGGGTCAAGGCGCCCGACTCCCGCGCCGCCGAGGGCTCGGGCTATGCCTACGTGACCGACGCCAAGCTGTACGAGCTGCCGGTCGTGGCCCGCCTCTTCAGCCTCTTCCAGCTCGAGCCGGCCGATCAGACGGCCTTCCAGAAGGCCCGCATCCTGTACTTCGTTCGCGGCAAGCGGCTCGTCCTGGGCGACATCCGCCTGGAGGGCCGGGCGCTGAACCTCTACGGGTCCGGCACGATGGAGGCCGACGGCAAGCTGGATCTCGTGTTCATGGTCGGCAAGAAGAACGACGATCCGTTGATCCCCGCCCTCTCGGAACTGATGGAAGGCATCCGCAAGCAGGTGATCGTGGTCCTCGTTTCGGGGACCCTGGCCGAGCCGAAGGTCGAGACGCGGACCCTGTCGGCCGTGACTGCGCCCGTCCGCGAAGTGCTTGGGCTGGTCAAGGCCCAGCGCGAGAAGGAGCGGCAGGCGGCGAGCAAGTGAGGCCCTGGGAGTCCCGATGCGGCGCGTGTTCCTGTCCGACGTGCATCTGACCCCGCGCGAGCCCGAGCGCTCCGTCCGCTTCGTCCGGTTCCTGGAGCGCGAGGCCGCGTCGACGGACGAGTTCTTCATCCTCGGCGACCTGTTCGATTACTGGATCGGACCCAAGCACCTTGGGCGGCCCGACTACCGTGAGGCACTGGAGGCCCTTGGGCGGCTGACGCGCGGAGGCCGGCGCGTCGTTTTCCTTCTGGGCAACCGCGACTTCTACATGCGCCGCGGCTTCTCGGAAGCCACCGGCGTGGAGGTGGCCCGCGAGCGGACCCACCTCTGCCTCGCGTCGGGCGCCCGGCGAGTCTGCCTGTGCCACGGCGATTACCTGGAGGGGCGGGGCGGGCTGGGCTTCCGCATCCAGGAGGCGATCCGCTCGCGGGCCGTCGAGGCCGTCTTCACGCGGCTGCCCTGCTGGGCCGAGGACCTGATGGCGAAGTTCTACCGCTGGCTCTCGGGCCGGAGAACCCGCCGCCCGCGGTGCCGGGCGATGCATCTCGGCAGCCACGGTTTATGCGACGAGTTGCTCATGGCCGAATTCCGCGGGGGCGCCGACATCATCGTCTGCGGCCATGTCCACGTGCCCCAGAAGGTCGCTTTCCAGGTGGATGGCCGGGAGGCGATCCTTTTCACGCTCGGCGATTGGTCCGCCGGGGAGAGTTTCCTGGTGGAAGAAGACGGCCGGTGGCAACTGCACGGGAAGTAAGAGGTGGCAGCGCAAAAAAACGAGTGGCCGAACGGGGGGACATTCGGCCACTGTTTGATTCATGCGGGACCGTCCCGCATGGCATAGCTCAGGTTACAAAGAACTCTGCACTATTCGGATTCGCAAGTGGCGTGCCAAAGCCTTCTTTGCGTTGAAAACCACTATTTGGGGCAGAACACGTACTCTGGTTTCTTCGGTGCCAAGAGCGATGGTTGGATTGTGTGGATTTTTACGCAGTTGTGCGCAAAAATCCGCACCGGCGGTGTAGGGAAGCGTGAAAATCCCCACACAGAGAATCGACATCAGTTGGATTCCTCAAGGAGGATAACGGCGTGGCAGGATCCCAACACGCAAGTAACGACCTGCGGCAGCCCATCATGGATGCCCACACCCATGCTTTCCCGGATAAGCTGGCCGCCTCTGCCATTCCGAAGCTGGAGGCGGGGGCCAAGTGGTTCGAGTGTCGCGCGACCTTCGATGGCACGGTGACGGGCCTCCTGGCCAGCATGGACCGGGCCGGCATCCGGCGGGCGATCGCCTGCTCCGTCGCCACGAAGCCCGACCAGGTTCCGAAGATCACCGACTGGTCGGCCTCGATCGCATCCGACCGCATCATCCCGTTTGCCTCGATCCATCCGGATTTCCCTGAACCGGAGGCCGAGGCCGAACGTATCGCGCGGCTAGGGCTTAAGGGCCTGAAGTTTCATCCGTATTACATGGAGTGTCCGGCGGACGACCCTCGCGCGGTGCGCATCATGCGGGCGGCCGCCAGGGCGAACCTGGCGGTGCTCTTCCATTCGGGCTACGACTTGGCGTTCGACAAGGATGATCTGGCCAGTCCCCAGCGCATGCGGCGAGTCCACGAGGCGGTGCCGGAACTGCGGATGGCCGCGGCCCACCTGGGCGCGTGGGAGCGATGGCCCGAGGTGCGGCGGCACATGGTCGGCCTTCCCATCTACCTGGAGACCAGTTTCACGCTCGGCCGGTGCCCTCCCGATCTCGTGATGGAGATCCTGTCAAAGCATCCGCCCGAGTACCTGATGTTCGGCACCGACGCCCCGTGGCGGGACCAGACGGAGGAGGTCGAGAAGCTCCTGGCCCTCCCGATCCCGGAGGGCCTCAAGCGCTGGATGCTGTGGGACAACACCCACCGGTTTGCGGGCCTGCCGATAAAGTAGCCCTTCAGACGCTTTCTTCGGGGTGCCATGGTCGCCGCGGCGACCCGAGGCTACTTCTTCTCGGCCGGTTTCGCCCCGGCTGCCTTGGGCTCGGTCTTCTTGGGCTCGAGGTTCTTGGTGGCGTCCAGGAGGGTTTCGAGGGTCTTGCCCGAAACGATGGCGATCCGCTCGCCCCCCTCGGCCATGGCGTACCGCAGCGGCCGTTCGTCGAACGGGGCGGCGACGTTCGCCGGCACTTCCTTCTCGGAGATCAGGATGGCGGCCGACTTGGCGGCCGTGGAGACTTTGATCGTGACGGCGGGCTTATCGAGGCCGAAGCGGGCCGGGTCCTTGGCATCGTAGGCCGCCCATCGGGTTGCGTTCAGGCCCGCCGCCGCCTTTGCGATGTCCTCGGCGGCGTCGGTCGAGATCTCCTCGCCCGGCCGGCCCGCGGCGTCGGCCCGATACCATTTCTCGTCAACCTTCAGGAGCTTGAGCTTCGCGGCGCCCGCGGCGATCTCGATGCCCGTCACGTCCTTGCCGGTGGGCACGTCGCCGACCTGGGTGGCGAGCGGCTCGGCGACGAGGTCCTTGAAGGTCCCGAGCGGCACCTCGAAAACGAGGTCGGCGGCGTCGGTGCGGCCGACAATCGTGGCCTTCTCGTGGTGCGCGAGGCGCAAGGTCTTCTCGACGGGCTTCTCGCCCTGCTTCTCCGGCTCAAGCTTGACGGTGACGACGAGCTCGCCCGGATCGAGGTTGTGGGGCTTGAAGTCTTTGGTCGCGGCCACGTACTTCGTGCACTTGAGGGCCTGGATCGCGCTCAGGCAGTCCGACTCGAAGCCCGCGCGCGGCTCGGCCTTGATCGGCTCCTTGAGCTCCCACTTGGCGCCGCTCTTTTCGAGGACCACTTTGCGGTCGGCCGTCTGGATCGTAAGGCCCGTCGCCTTCTTCGGGTCGAGCGAGAAGACCTGCTTGTCGAGGAGTTCCAGCCAGTCCTTGCGAAGCTGCGGGACGCCCTTCTCGTTGATGCGGCCGACCCAGTCCTCTCGGATGTTCTTGACGAGCATGGGCACGTCGGCGCCGGTGCCGATCTCGAAGCCGAGCGGGGCCGACTCCTTCTCCACCTGGAGGCGGATGGAGCCCTGCGCCGTGAAGCCCTTGGCCACGTCGGCGTGCTCGCCCTCGGCGAAGTAGATGACCTTGAGGTCCGCCAGCTCCTTGAGGAGCGCTTCGACGGCGGTGGAGTCGGCCATGGCGTCGGGCCGGCCGGCCACCTTGACCTTCCACGCCCCGGCCTCCTTGACGAGTTCGTACGAGATCTCAGCGCCCTTGTCGGCCAGCTTCGGGGGGAGTCGGACGGTGGCCTGCGTGGCGCGGCCCGTGTCGAGGACGAGGACACGCTTGTCGCGCAGGTCGGCGAGGGTCTTGGAGTCGCTCGTGAACACGTCGGCGGCGACGCTCACGACCGACGCCGAATCGTCGGTCGCCAGGTAGACCGACTCGTTCTTCATGTCGGCCCATCCGCCGAACTTCAGGGCCAGGGCCTTGACGGGTTCGGCCTTGGGCGCCGGCTTCTCCTCCTTCTTCTCGCCCTCCTTCGTCTCGGGGGGCTTCGGCGTCGGGCCGGCCTTCCAGAGCGTGACGACGAGGCGGGGCTTGGCGAGGCCGTACCGCGCCAGGTCCTTCGGCGCGTTGTCGATGAAGTCCTTGACCTTGGCGCCGAGGGTCGAGCGGACGATCCCGCCGACGACCTCGCTGTCGGCGCGGGCGGCCAGCGGCTGCGAGAGGACCCAGCGGTCCTCGCCGCCTTCGGCCTTGTCGAGGCGGACCTTGCCCTTGTCGCCCTCGAGGTCGATGCGCACGAGGTCCTCGCGGGTCAGGCTGGTGATGAGGGTGAGCCGGTAGGCCGGCGGCGCGAGGCCCTGCGCGTCCAGGCCCGGCTGTCCCTTCACGCCGGGCTCGAAGCTCTGGCGGTACTTGCCCTCGACCACGGGCCGGATGAGCTGCCCGACATCGTAGTCGCTGGCCGCGGCGGCGAGCGGCTCCGTCAGGCGCCACTTGCCGTCCTTCTTCGCAAAGACCATCTTCTTCTGGAGTTGGCCGTCGGCGGCGCGCTCCTCGAGCGTCGCGCCCGTGACGCTGTCCGTCGCCACGCCTTCGACGAGCGGCTTGCCGGTGGAAGCGGTCGGCTCGGGGGGCTTCTCCCCCGCGAGGAAGAGCTGCTCGCGGTAAACGTAGACGAGGGCGGCGATGTCCAGGACGATGATTGCCAGAATCAGGGTGGTGCTGTAACGCATCGTCTTATCTCCTGCGAACGACGTAAACGATGATTCCCACGAGCAGAACGATCGCCGGCAGGCCGCCGACGATAAGGACCCGCAGCGGCAGCTCCGCCGCCCCCAGGTCGCCGATGCGGCGGGCCTGGAGCGCCTCGGGACTGATCGAGATCAGGTGATCCATGCCGGCCACCCAGAAGACGGAGTTCGTGAACAGCTCCGCGTTGCCGGGGAAGCGGTCGGAGGCGTCGAACGGCTCGCGGTAGAACGCGATGCGGTCCTGGGCGAAGCTGCTGCCGCCGAACAGGGCCGCCCGCTGTTCACCCTTCTCGACCTTCCGCGTGGCGGCGACGGCCAGGGGCACCGGCCCCGCGATGTCGGTCGCCTCGTCGCGCTTGGCGTCTCCGCGCATCGCCTCGAAGGTGTTGGTGTCGGCCCAGTAGTCGCGCGAGCCGGGCAACATGGCGAGCGCCGCCGCCGTCACACCCGCCGGCGGCTCCTTCTTGATCACGAGCGGCGCCGCCCGGAAGAACATGCTCGGCAGTGCCCCGAGCGGCCGGCTGATCGCGTGGCTCGTGTAGCTGGTGATCTCGAGCTGCGGGATGGCCTTCTCGGTGCCGGCCGCGTCGGTCACGACGGCGTGCACGGCGACGGCGTTGAGTTTCGCGTCCACGCCGAACAGCTCAAAGAGCTCGGCGTACGGAGGCGGCGGGGCGAACATCGTCGACGGGTCGCCCATCAGGATGCAGGGGGCCCCGCCCTTGACGGCGTCGATGGCCAGGCGGTACTGCTCTGGGGAGGGCGGCGGCATCGGCTGGCGCGGGTCGGGCTGGGCCGGCGGCACAAAGACCAGGATGATCTTCGACGCGTTCTCAGGCTTGGGCATCTCCTGCTGGCGCATCAGGTCCCAGTCTTCGACGAGGAAGCCGTTCTTGCGCAGGCGCTCGGCCATCTCGCCATACGGCCCGCCCATCATGGTGGCTGGCATGGCCACCGTCACGAACAGAAGCGCCGGCTTCTGCTTCTCCTTCATGCCCAGGATGGCGCTGGAGACCACGCGTTCGCCGAAGAAGATGCTTTTCTTCTCGGCCTCCCCTTCGCGGGCGCGGGGGTTGCGGACCCACACGTCGTCCACCGGGATCACCTGCACGTCGTCGCCGGACTCCAGGACGAGGCACTGCTTGCGGGTGCCGATGGACTCCTTGATCTCATCGAACTTCTGCTTGGGCAGGGCCTCGATCCTCTTCTGCAATTCCTCGGCCTGCTTGGCCAGCGGCTCGTACCGGGCGGCCGCGGTCTCCATGAACGTCTTGACGGCGGGGGGGACCGGCGGCTGGCCCGGCTTCGACACGGCTTCCAGAATGCGGCTGTAGAACCCGGGGAACTGCTTGAACCGCTGGGTCACGGCGGCGGTAAGGCTCTTGGCGTCGGCCAGCGTCGCCTCCTCGTCGGCGCCCTTCAGGTTGGCCCCGAGGGACTGGCCGAGGAGCTTGAGCTGCACCTGCCGGGACATGCGGACGAGTTCGTTGGCCGAGACCGTCAGTCCCTCCGCCAGCGCCTCCGACGGCGGGGGCTGGGCGGTGCCGAACGCCGAGACCTTGTCCACCTCCTGCGCGACGAAAGCGTCGACGTCGCTGCGGAACTTGGTGAACTCCTTCAGGAGCGCCTCCTTGGCCTTGAGCTGCTCGCCGAAGCGCTTCTGAAGGTTGGTGAGGAACGTGTCGGCCTGGGGCGTATTGAGCGGGTCGAGGCGCTCGACCTTCACGCGGCCGGAGGCGAAGCCGAACTCCCGGAGAAGGTCCGACATCCGCTCGTACTCGTCCTTGGCCTTCTGGTAGTCCTCGCGGCTCTCGTAGACGTACTGGTCGGGGTCGGCGTACACCATCGTGATCGTGAGGTCGGCCTTCAGGTCCTGCACGATCGCGCGGGTCTGCGGGCTGAGGCTGAACCGGCCGGTCAGGGTCCAGTCGCTGCGGGCCTTGCCCCGCAAGGCCGCACCCGAGATCCAGATGACGGCGGCCACGAGGGCTGTCGCCAGGACGATGGCCAGGGCGACGTTCGATCCGTAGACGAGCCATCGCCGCTGGCGCGTCATCCCCGCCTCCGGCGGACTGCGGAGTGAGGCCAGCAGGTCCTTCTTGTGCTTCCCGCCCTCGCCGGCGGGCTTGTCGGCACGATCGGGTTTCTCTATCGCCATCGGCGGCTCTCCAGAGCTTTAACCGTGAGGAACAGGGCGTAGGCCGACAGGGCCACGAAGTAGACGACGTGCACCAGGTCCACGACGCCCTGGCTGAAGTCCGTGTAATGCGTGCGGACGGAGGCTTCCCGGACGATCTGGCGCCACGGCGCCGGCACCACCGACGCCGTCCACGGCGCCAGCATCGCCAGCACCACGAGGATCACGAAGCCCGTCACGGCCGCGATCACCTGGTTCGAGGTCAGCGATGAGGCGAACACGCCGATCGCGACGTACAGCATGCCCAGCAGCGCCAGGCCCACGTACCCGCTGGCCACCGGACCGTACTCCGGGTTGCCGAAGGCCGCCAGCAGCACGAGGTACAGGAGCGTCGGCGCGAGCATCGCCAGGTAAAAGAGCCACGAGCCGAGGAACTTCGCCAGAACCACCTGCGTGTCGGTCACGGGGGCCGTCAGAAGCGTCTCCAGGGTGCCGCTGCGGCGCTCCTCCGAGAGGCACCTCATCGTGACGATGGGGATGACGAAGACCAGGATCACCATCATCACGTCGAAGATGGACCGCATGGCGGCGGGTTGGCCGGGGCGGAAATCGGCCAGCGCGAAGAAGAACCCCGAGATCACCAGAAACAGCGCCATCGCCACGTAGGCGATGGGCGAGACGAAGTAAGAGCTGATCTCGCGCCGGGTCAGTAGCAAGACCTTTTCCATTACTGGATTCCTCCTAATTTATTCAGCCCCCGGTGAGTCACCGGGGGCGAACTAACAGTCAGGCGGCACTCTTCGCGGCGGCGGCCGCATCGCCCGCCGTGATCTGCATGTACAACCCCTCGAGGGTCTCCATCTGGCGGCGCAGCTCACGAAGCGTCCAGCCGCGCTGCGCCACCACTTTGTACAGCCCTTCGCGCGGATCGGCGCCCGCGGCGGGCGTCACGACGAACTGCTGCCAGCCGTCGCCAAGCTCGTCGCGCCGCACGTCGGTGACGCCGGCGACCTGGCCCACGGCCCGGGCCATCTCGGCCGGACCTTCGCCGGCCCGGCCCGACGGGGCCCGGACCTCCAATACGATCCGCTGTTCGCCCAGACCCTTGCGCATCTCCTCGAGGCTGCCGGTCTTGACGATCCGCCCCTGGGCCACAATCACCACGTGCGAGCACGTCTTCTCGACCTCCGTCAGCATGTGGCTCGACAGGAGCACCGTGTGCTTCTCGCCGAGCGACTTAATCAGGTGCCGCACCTCCTGGATCTGGGCAGGGTCCAGGCCGATCGTCGGCTCGTCGAGGATGAGGACCGGCGGGTCGGCGATGAGGGCCTCGGCCAGGCCCACGCGCTGGCGGAACCCTTTGGAGAGTTGCCCGACCAGGCGCCGCCGCACGTCCCTGAGCCAGCACCGCTCGATGACGCGGTCGACGGCGGCGGGGCGGTCCTTGGCCGGAACGTCCTTCAGGCCCGCGCGGAACCGAAGGTATTCCTCCACCCGCATCTCCGGGTACAGCGGTACGTTCTCGGGCATGTAGCCGACGGCCGAGCGGACGGCGAGGCTCTCGACGAGAACGTCGTGGCCGTTGACGCGGGCCTCGCCGCTCGTGGCGGGCAGGAACCCGGTCAGGATCCGCAGGGTCGTCGACTTGCCGGCCCAGTTCGGCCCCAGGAACCCCACGATCTGGTCCTTTTCGACGCTAAAAGAGGCCCCGTCCAGGGCCAGCGTCTTGCCGTACCACTTGCTCAGGTTCTGAACTTCGATCATCGCACCCACTTCGAGGCCCTCCATGGTCGTGACCAGAATGCGGTAGCCCTACATGATACGCCGAAACAGGGGGGGCTTGTCAAGAGTCCTGCGTTCGCCAATTCTGCGAAAGCGGGTGGGAGCGCAAGGGGCCTTATGGACAGGTCTTGCGGGAAGAGCAGGAGATGGCCGAGAGAAAACCCTCGGCGGCCAGTGCCGCGGCCAGTGCCAGAACGAACCATGCCGAAAGGTCGGTGACTGATGGGGCCGGGGTGTTGGCCGGGCCTGCGACAGCGATTCCCTTCGCCGGGGGCGCCGGGGCGTTGGCCTGGCCTCCAGGGACGGGCGCCAGGGCCTCGGCCAGGGAGTGCATGAGGACGACGAACTCGGCCCGCCCCGCCAGATCGCCCCACTCCGGTCCCGGCCCCGCGGCCAGCGCGACCACGCGCCCCTTGCCGACGCGCCGATCTACGATGGCGGGCGAACCGTCGCGGAAGCGGATGGTGCTCGCGCCCGCGGCATCCAGCACCAGGCGTCGGCGGAAAACGGGCGACCCGAGGTCGCCGCTGGTGCCGCCCTCGAAGGCCCCAAGGAGGTCGGAGACGTAGGCCGCCGGGTCGATCGTGTGGCCGTCAGGATTCTCTTGGATCTCGGTTGCCCTCAGGGCGAGCGCCTGCGCCAGGCCGCTTTCCGGCGGGCGTCGGTCGGCGGGAACCCAGACCAGCGCGCCTCGGGAGAGAAACGTCTCGAGCAGTCCGGGTGCGGGGGGTGCGTGCGCCCCGACCCAGAAGACCACGTCGGCCGCCTCGAGCGCAGCGCGATCCATCTCGGCGGCGCGGCGGCGCGCGATGACCTTTTGCCCCGTCGACTCTCCGGCGAACGCGGCGGCCACAAGGTCCGCCGACCGCAGGCGCACACCGCTCTCGTCAGCGGCGTCGACCGCCAGAATGCGGATGGCGGCGACCCGCGGCGGCGCGAGGGCAGCGCGAGGGGCTTCTTTCGCCGCCGGCACGGGAGGCTTGAGGTCCGGCGCTTGCGTGCCCTGGACGATTCGCGGCGCGGCCAGGGCGAGAACCAGGAAGGCGATGGCCGCGAGGCGACAACCCAGCAGCATCAGCGTCCTGAGCCACATCCAGCCACGGGCATCC
The DNA here is from genome assembly GCA_026387055.1 of Planctomycetota bacterium. Taxonomy (GTDB): domain Bacteria; phylum Planctomycetota; class Phycisphaerae; order FEN-1346; family FEN-1346; genus JAPLML01. The sequence goes on from JAPLML010000433.1 coordinate 12,649, forward strand.
TGGTGGGCGCGGTCGGCGAAGCGCGCGGTCGGAAGGAGCACCCGCCTCGCCTGCCGCCGACTCAAGAGGTGGATCGCCAGCGGGATCGCCAACGCCGCGAGGGCCACAAATATCGACGGTTGGGCAAATGTCATTGCTTAGCCTTGCTTATTACTTCGCCCCCGTGAACACACGGGACTAGGGTGGGTGGCACGGTCACGCGCCGTTGCGCGGCCGTGCTTGTCCCCCTGCGTGACCATGCACGGCCAGGCAACGGCGCGTGGCCGTGCCACCCGGCAAGCCGGTGCCACGCCAAACACATACGTTCACCGGGGGCGAAATATCAAAAGCGCCGCTTGCGCTCGGCCAGGAACCGGGCAAG
>JAPLML010000034.1 GCA_026387055.1 Planctomycetota bacterium
ACGGCTAAACGGTGCGACGGCTAAACGAGGCGAAGGCTCAACGCGCCCTCAATCGCCCGCCCTATGTCGCCGGCCTTCGCCACTGCCGCAAGGCCTGGAGCAACCGGGCCATGTCCTCCGGCAGCGGGGCCTCGAAGTGCAAGACCTCGCGCGTCCGCGGGTGGCGAACGGTCAGCGCCGCCGCATGCAGCGCCTGGCGCTCGATGAGCACCTCGTCGTGGTCCGCCCGGCCGCGCGCGATCTCCTGGAGCGTCACGTGGTCGCGGCTGCCGTACTGCCGGTCGGCGACCACGCGGTGCCCGATGTGCGCGAGGTGCACGCGAATCTGGTGCGTCCGGCCCGTCCGCGGGCGGACGTGAAGCATGGCGAACCCGTCGAACGTCTCGGCCACCTCGTACTGGCTGGTGGCGTGCAGGCCGGTGCCGTCGCGGCGGACGGCGTACTTCTCGCGGACGTGGCGGTCCTTGCCGAGCGGCTGGTCGATCACGTCGGCGTCGAGCTGGGGCACGCCCTCCACCATCGCCACGTACGCCTTCTCGACCGTGCGGTCCTCCCACTGGCGGGCAAGGCGGGCGTGGGCCTCGTCGCTCTTCGCAAACAGGATGACGCCGGAGGTGTCGCGGTCGAGCCGGTGGACCACCCCGGGCCGGAACGGGCCGCCCACCGTCGAGAGCTGCTCGGCGTAGTACGCCACGGCGTTGACGAGCGTGCCGTGCGGGTTGCCGCGGGCCGGGTGGACGATGATGCCGGGGGCCTTGTTGAGGGCGATGAGGTCTTCGTCCTCGTACAGGACCTCGATGGGGATCGGCTCGGGGATGATGCCCAGGGGCTGCCGCTTGTAGAGCATCACGAGGAGGCGGTCGCCCTGGTGGACCGAGGCCGAGGGGTTCGTGACCGGCTCGTCGTTCACCAGGACGCGGCCGCCGCGGATGAGTTTCTGGAACGTGGCGCGGCTGTAGGTGGGCCAGCGCTGGGCGAGAAACCGGTCGAGCCGCGGGTCGGACGGCTCGTGCTGAAGCTCGATGTCGAGGGTCGCCAAGTCGCGCTCGGGCAGCGCGTCGGGCGGGAGGGACCCCTCGGGCAGACTCCTGTTGGCCATCGCGGTCCTTCGGCGGCAGTCAGGGCCGCGCCTGCGCCTGAGCGCGCCCAGGTCGCCGCGGCGACTCTTCGACAAGCTGGGCGGCTAAATGGGAAGAGTGCATGCCCCTCGCGCCATTTAGCCGCCCATCCTGATGGGCGCGTTATCCTGCCCAGCGCGCAAAGCCCGTCGCCGTACCGGCGAGTACGTGTTTAGCGAGGGTGGCACGGTCACGCGCCGTTGCGTGACCGTGCTTGCTCGCCCACGTGACCATGCACGGCCACCCAACAGCGCGTGGCCGTGCCACCCCGCAATTTGGTGTGGCGCCAAACACGTACACCGGCGACGGCCAAACACGCCACGGCGGCAGGACTACTTCCTCTTCTTGGCGGCTTTCTTGGCCGGCTTCTTCTTGGCGACTTTCTTGGCCGGTTTCTTGGCCGCTTTCTTCGGGGCCTTCTTGGGGGCCGCCTTCTTCGCCGGTTTCTTCCTGGCCACGACCTTCTTGGCGGCCGGTTTCTTCGCAGCAGCCTTCTTGGCCGGGGCGGCAGCCTTGGCGACGGCCCCGGCGGCGATGAGGCTCATCGCCAAGTCGACGGCGCTGCCGGCGTCGGCCGCGTAACCGTCGGCGCCGATCTCATCGGCGTAGGCCTGCGTGACGGGCGCGCCGCCGATCATGACCTTGACGCTGGAGAGACCCGCCGCCTTGAGGGCCGCGACGACCTCTTTCATGTTCGGCATGGTCGTCGTCAGGAGGGCCGACAGGGCGACGATCTGGGCGCCCTGCTGCTTGGCGGCGTCGACGAACTTCTGCACCTCGCAGTCGACCCCAATGTCAAACACCTGGAACCCGTGGCCGCGGAGCATCTTGGCAACGAGGTTCTTGCCGATGTCGTGGAGGTCCTGCTTGACCGTGCCGATGGCCACCTTGCCGAGCGGCTTGAGGTCCTTCAGAAGCGGCTCCAGAATCTTCCAGCCGGCCTCCATCGCGCGGTCGGCGATAAGCACCTCCGGGATGAAGGCCTCGTTGGTGGTAAACTTGTGCCGGATGCGGTCCATGCCCACCACCAGGCCCTGCTTGAGGACCTGCTCGGGCGGGACCTTCTCGGCGAGGGCTTCCTTGACCAGACGGACCGTCGTCTCGCGGTCGCCCTTGTCCACCGCT
>JAPLML010000155.1 GCA_026387055.1 Planctomycetota bacterium
CGCTCGTGGCAGGTCGAGATCGTCGAAGAATGCGTCCAGGGCGTGCCGGTCACGAAGGACGTGGACCTCGTCGGTATCACGGCGATGACCTGCCAGGCGCCGCGGGCCTACGCGATTGCCGATGCGTACCGCAGGCTCGGCGTCCCGGTGATCCTCGGCGGCATTCATCCATCGTGCTTGCCCGAGGAGGCGCTCCCGCACGCGACGGCCGTCGCGGTCGGCGAGGCCGAGGGGACGCTCCCGCGGATGCTCGATGACTTCGCGGCCGGGCGCCTGGGCGGCATCTACCGGGCCGAGGCCAGCGCCGAGATCGCCGCGCCGCGGCGGGATCTTCTGAACCCGCGCGATTACTTTGTGAACAACGCGGTCCAGATCTCGCGCGGCTGCCCGATGCGATGCAAGTTCTGCACGACGGCGGCAATGTACGGCGGGCGGTACAGCGTGCGGCCGATCGCGGCGATCCTCCAGGAAATCCGCGATCTCGGGGCCAGGCGTGTGGTCTTTGCCGACGACAATGTGGTCGGGGACTTCCGGTGGGCGAAGGAGTTCCTGAAGGAGCTCGGGAAGCTTGGCATCCAATGGACCGGCCAGGTGACGCTCAATATCGCGCGCGACGACGAGATGCTCGCGCTCCTGAAGGCGAGCGGCTGCACGGGCCTCATCCTCGGCCTCGAGTCGCCCAATCCCGAGAGCCTCCGCGAGGGCCATAAGACCGTCTGCCCGGCCGAGGATTACCTGCCCCTCATCCGGAAACTCCAGGTCGCCGGGATCGGCACGTGGGGCTCGTTCCTGATGGGCTTTGACGCCGACACGGTCGAGTCGCTCCATGCGGCCGTCCGGTTCGCCCGCCAGCCCAAGCGGATGACTCCGCGCGAGCTGGCCAACTGCCAGGTCGCCGCGTTTCGCGAGTTCTATTCGTGGGGCAGCATGTGGGAGCGCCTCACGCTCTGGCCGTTCCAGAAGTGGGCGTGGATCATCAATATCAGCATCAACCAGGGCTTCCGGCACTACTACCGGCGGCAGAAGAAACGGATGCCCGACTTCCAAGAGGCGCACCTGTGGACAGCGGAGGCGGCAAAGTAGCAGCCCTGTGCGGAGTCAGGCGTCAACATCCGCTGAAGGAGGCAACCATGCCGGCCACTGTCGGAATCATCCACGCTACCGACTTCATCAAGGCGACAGCGGAAGGGGAACTTGATCTCGAGGAGAGCAAGAGACTATTAGTGGAGATCGCGTCAGCCACAGACCTGGCAGATTGCGAGGTCATCTTGGATACTCGCAAGGTGCACTCGAGTTTGTCTGCAGCCGACCTTTGGCATTTTGCGGCGGCGCTCGGCAGCGTTCGCGAGGCCCTTCCTCGAAAGACCGCCGTTCTTTGTCCACGCGAACGATTTGATCACGCAGCGTTCTTCTCGCTCTGCGCCCAGTGCAGAGGTTTCAAAGTCCGTGCATTCACTTCTTACGAGGATGCAATAGACTGGCTGATTTCGAATGAGCCTGACCCGGGAACGGTTCCCGGCGGCCAGGGGTCCGCCCGTTGATTGGGGAAACACCCATGAACCTGCGACTGATCGTCGTCACAGTGGCCCTGCTGGCTCTGCGGGTGGGCGCACTGTCTCTGACCAGGTGCGGCACTTGGCATGGTCTCGGCAAGGACGCCGAGAAGACAGGCGAGGCGATGCAGGGAAAGTGACTGGCGCCGGCATTGGGTTGAGAATCGAGTCCAGGGGAGGCGCTACAGCCACGAGGAGTCAACAGGGCCCAGCGGCAGTAGATCAGCGCCGATGAGGGTCAGCATCCGCAGAAGGAGGCAACCATGCCGGCCACTATCAGAATCATCCACGCAACCGACTTCATCAAGGCGACAGCGGAAGGAGAACTTGATCTCGAGGAGAGCAAGAGACTATTAGTGGAGATCGTGTCAGCCACAGACCTGGTGGATTACGAGCTTGTCCTGGATACTCGCAAAGCGCACTTGAGCATGTCTGTAACCGACCTGTGGTATCTCGCGGCCAAGATCGGCACCGCTGGCAAGAACCTCCCTCGAAAGACGGCCATTCTCTGCCCACGCGACCGATTTGATCACGCAGGCTTCTTCTCGCTCTGCGCCCAGAACCGAGGTCTCAATGTTCGCGCCTTCACTTGTTTCGAAGACGCCCTGGAGTGGCTGATTTCGGATGAGCCTGACCCGGCAACGGTTTCCGGCGGCAATGGTTCCGCCCGTTGATTGGGGAAGCACCCATGAACCTGCGACGGCCCGCGCTGCTGGGGATCTGGATCGCGGCGCCGTGTGCGGCGGGTGCGCCGCGCCGGCGGTCGGCCCGGCAAAGGAAGCGCCGCGCCAGGTCGGCGCGACGGATGGCGGCCAGCCGATCCTGTCGGCGGAACTCGACGAGTTGACCCGCGCCTTCGCCGATCGTTACGTCGGCCTGCTCTCTTCCGCCTGCGACGCCCTGAAGGAGGATACCGGCCGGACGTTGTGGCATCGATGCCACGCGAGTTTGCGAAGATCGGCGCCGACCTGGATGTCAAGTTGAAAACAGGCGCGGAGTACAGGGCATCTACGAGGAAAGGGGACTGCGATGAAGCGGGTACTGCTAGGCGGGCTTCTGGTCATGCTTGCCGTATCGTCGGGATGCATTTCAACCATCGCCAAACAGGCCTATTACGGAGCCACCGGGGCCAGCGGCCGGTACTT
>JAPLML010000703.1 GCA_026387055.1 Planctomycetota bacterium
GATAAGGAAGCTGTCGGCGCACGTGGCGCACGTCTCGAGCGCCCGCTTCACGTCTTCCTCGCCCCGCAGGAAGGCCGCCGGCTCCGGGAACCGGTAGTTGTCGAACGACGGCGCCGCGAGCGCCGGCCGCTCGATGTGAAACGGCCGCAGGTCCAGCCGCCAGACCGTCCCGTAGGCGTCGCGCGATCGGGCCTCGTCGATCTTCGTCAGGGGCCACGGTTCCACCGCGCCGGTGTGGACGAGGTAAGGCGTGAGCCGCTCGCGCCAGTGCGGGCCGCCGTAGTGGCGGTCGAGCCGCTCGCCGACGTCGCCTTCCCAACCCAGGGTAAAAGGCACCGGCCGCGTTTCGTGGTGATGGATCTGCTCAAGGACAACGTCGCGAGGTTTCACGAAGGTCCCTCCGATCGCCGTTAGCGTGCGAGATTATGCGCTCCCGCGCCGCCGGACGCAACAAGACGCGCGCCGTCCCTCTCCCACAACGGGAGAAGGAAGACAAGACGCTTGAACCTGCCGCCGCAAACCGCTACGTTGCTCCAGGCATCCACGCTGCACCGAAAGGAGTCGAACATGCGCTCATCGGCTGCGCGAATCGCCCTCGTCCTCATCGCCGCCCTGGTCCTCAGCATGGCGCCGGCAGCGGCGCCGGCCGCCCAGCGGCTGCTCCCCTCCGGCCTGACGTACGTCTGGTGGAAGTTCGGTCTGCCTGAGTTCGACGATTTCCAGATCGACATCACCATCCACAACGACCTCGAGACCCGGCCGGGGATGTACTTCCAGATGTACCAGGGCCAGATCGGCGACGTGGGATTCTACTTCGGCCTCCAGACCGACGTGTTCCATCCGAAGGAAGGCGGCAAGGGCAAGGGCCTCATCTTCTCCCGCTGGAAGACCCGCGACCTGGCCGACGCCCGCCCGGCGCCCGACGGGTGGACCCAGTCCGCCGGCTACGAGGGCGACTTCATCGGCATCCGCAAGGCCTACAAGTGGACCAACCACCGCTACCGCCTGCGTCTCACGGCCCTCGACGAGGACGAGAAGGGCGCCTGGTACGGCTTCTTCATTCTGGATTACGACACGAAGACCGAGGACTACGCCGGGGCGATCCGGTTCCCCAAGACCGGGGACAAGCGCCCCCTCATCAAGGACGGCGGCGGGACCTGGACCGAGGTCTACAGCGGCGCGACCGACCTGGCCCAACTGCCCGCGTGGCACATCAGCATCGAGGGCGCCTACGCCGACCGCCGCAAGGTCAAGGCGAAGGAGGCATTCGCCGACTACTCGAAGGTGCCCAACACAGACATCTATTTCGATAAGCCAACGGGTGCCGTCCACATGCTCATCGGCCGGGACGTCGCCCGAACGCACCCGAAGGGGAAGTTGTTCTGACGCACCTTGCGCGGAACCGGAGGCCGGAATCGTGAAATGGCCTCCGGATGACCGGGCAGGCTTCCCCCTGCGGTGTGCCACGGCCGGTCTTGCCGCCCGTGCTCAGCCTGCGTCTTTACACATTCAGCGCCGCGGGTTACCATCGCATCGGCAGCCGGGTTCCCGGCGAGCGACAAAGGACACCGCGATGCGGCACACCTCATGGATCACGCCGGGTCTGCTGGCGTGTCTCGCCCTCGGACTCTCCGCCGGGGAGGAGAAAATGACCGACGACAAGAAGCCCCCCACGTTCGGCCCGCCGAATCCGGCCGAGTGGCAGCCCCTGCCCGACTTCACCGACGAGTTCGAGGCAAGTACGCTCGACACCGCAAAGTGGCACCCGAACAACCCGGAGTGGCAGGGCCGCCAGCCCGGCTGGTTCTCGCCGAATAACGTGGCCGCCGGCGACGGCAAGCTCCACATCACCATGAAAAAGGAAAGCCTGCCGGGCCTCCCGCCGGGGTACCACACCTACACCTGCGGCGCGGTCAAGAGCAAGACGGCGGTCCTGTACGGCTTCTTCGAGGTCAAGGCCCGGGCCATGAACTCGCGGGGCTCGAGCGCCTTCTGGTTTTACAGCTCCACGCCCACCTGGTGGACCGAGATCGACGTCTTCGAGATCGGCGCCGGGGCCCCCAAGCACAAGCGGGCAGTCCATATGAATGTCCATGTGTTCGTCACGCCCGAGGACGGCAAGAAGCACTGGGACAAGTCGTCGACGTGGGAGGCGCCGTTCGACCTCGCCGCCGACTACCACGTCTACGCCCTGGAATGGGACAAGCGAGAGATCAAGTGGTACGTCGACGGCATCGTGCGGCGAACGTCGCCGAACACCCACTGGTATCAGCCGCTCTTCCTCAACTTCGACAGCGAGACGATGCCCGACTGGTTCGGCCTGCCCGAGGAGGGGACGCTCCCCTCGACCTTCAGCATCGAGTACGTGCGGGCGTGGCAGAAGAAGGCGGACGTGAAGCCGTAGCCGGACAACTTGACGCCGCCGGCGCGAGTGGTATGCTGTCGGCCACGTCAACAAGAGGAGGGGTGGCACGATGACCGTCACGCGGATCGTATTCGTCGCACTCCTGGCCGCAACGGTTCTGGGAACCGCCGCGGCCGCGCAGGCCGCGTTCATTCCCTGGGACCCGCTCACGAGCGATTCCTGGATCTACGTCGGCGCGCCGCAGACTCGCATCAAGATACACACCGTCAACGCCGGCGACTACGAGATCGGGTTCGACCAGGCCGCCACCGGAAACCGGTCGCGCGGCATGAACGCCCTGACGTTCTCGTACGGCGGCCAGAGCAGCGGCCACCTGACCGCCACCGACCTCGCCGGCACGTTTGGGGTGACCAACGGGGGCAACGCGCGGACGTTCAAGGACCTCCTGTTGCTCGTGGCCATCGACGCCGCATCGCTGCCGGCCGATTTCTCCATGTCGCTGGGGGTCTCCGGCCAAGCGGCGTACACCTTCAACACGGCCGGCGATTTCGGCTTCTACGATCAGCCGACGTGGGACACCGGCCGTCCCTCGGGCTACTACTCCATCACCTCGCCGAAGCGGGAAGGCATCGCCTACGGCTTCGAGCGCGGCATGGTCACGGTCTTTGCGGCCCAGAACGTCGCGCTGGGGCCGGGCGGGTCGACCACGCTCGCGTATGCCTTCCAGCATCTGCCCGGCCGGGCCGTCTTCAGCGTGTACGGCTACGACGCCGACATCGGCTGGATCTACCACACCAACCGGGCGGTGATCGACGCCAAGCAGCCCACCGCCCCCTTGTCGACGTTCGAGGTGGCGCCCGAGCCGGCGACGCTGGCCCTGCTGGCGGCGGGGGCGGCGCTCATGGCAGGGCGGATGCGCCGGCACGCCTGATCGGGTGGCACGGTCACGCGCCGGTGCGTGACCGTGCATTTGCGTGCCTGTTGGCGAAGCACGGC
>JAPLML010000392.1 GCA_026387055.1 Planctomycetota bacterium
GGCACTGCAGAGCGAACAGAAAGAAGATCAGCATGGCCGTGGGATGATGTTTATACACGTGGTCCGCATGCCAGCGGTTGACCGGTTCGTTGAACCCCTGGTTCTCGATGGTCCAGCGGTCGTGGCCCATGTTCACCACGGCCTGCGTCGAGGCCCGCGTTTTCGGCAGCGTGGTCACCCACAGCCAATCCGAAGTCAGCTCCTCCTCTTGTTGATCCAACTGCCGCCGAACGGTGTAGGTCTCCAGGCTCCGGACGACCCGCACCTGCGGTGCCAACTCGGGCCAACGGGTGAAGCGGTCCGAATCCCAACACCGGCGTCGGCGGTTCCCGGCGGGCTCATCCAGGCTCGCCGGCAAAACTCCGAATAGCGTGCGGGCATCCACGATCAGATTCGGGCGATTGTCCTTCAGGACCGCCAGGGCATGCTTGCCTCGGGACAGCACGAACTTGAACCAATCGGTGTTAGCATAAAGGGCATCGCCGGCCACTACGTCGAAGGCCCGCGGGTACCTATCAAGGACACGTTCCACCAGCCGACGCGACGCCGCGAGTTCATCCTCGGCGGGACGAACGGGCTCGGCGTCCAACATCAACGAGAGATCCTGCCCCACCAGCCGCAGGACCGCATAACGGTGGTAGTACTCCACGACGTCCCCGGCCTGGGTGTGGAGGAGCCGCCGGCAACACTCCGAACAGCAACGTTTGCGGCTGGCGGTGGTCTCGTGGCCGTCTACCACCGCCTGCATCAGACCGTGCTCCGGCGGTTCCAGGGCCTTCATCCGCTTCAGACGTGAGTAGACCTGATGCAACGATGCCCGCACGTCCGACACGTCCATGCGCGAACAAATCCGCCCCACCGAGTCGGCCGACGGCATGTCCTGGCCGAGCCAGCAAGCCCAGAATCGACTCGGCTTGGTCTGCTCCAAGGCATGGAGGCTGCCCCGCCGACTCAGGAACATGACCACCACCTCGCGAACAATCGTCCGCGTGGCAATCCGCGGGCGACGACGCGTGTCGCGCACGCGATCGAGGCCGTCTTCCCACTTCAGAACCTTACGCCCGTAGGCCAGGATACGTCGGAGAATGGTCAGTCCTGCCGCTGACGCACCTGGTCCCAGTAGATGCGCGAAACCTTTTCCAGGAGTTCCCGGGCGCGGTGGTAATCCTCCACCCACAGTCGCACGCGCGACTCCCAATCCTTGGGGACAAAAAGTTGTCGGGTCCGCCCGTTCTCCGAAATCACCAGGAATAGACTCTCGTGGCCTTCGCCCCGAGCACACCGGCAGTTCGCCTTGCCACACTTGCGTTTGCGAACCAGTAACGTCCCGCGGATGACGCCGCGTTGACTGAGCAACTGGGCCAACTGCGATCGAGTCCGCCGCTCGGCAGCGGACATGTGAGCACGGTGAATGGAATGGCTCTTATTATCTGACACACACACACCACGGCAGATAAGGGGCGACTTGTCAAGCCCATAACGAATGCGAATTTGCTCGGCCTCTCCGCCGAGAGCGCAACCACCTGTCAAATCACAAGGTTATGAGGTAAAAAAAAGCTACTTGCGGAATCGCTGCACTCCCTGCGGAATCGTTGGAGGCCGATCAGTCTTCTGGGCCGCACGCACAAAATTAGCTACAATCCCGCCCCCGTCCGGATGAGACCGGGTTTTCAATCCGCCACCTAGTACTACAACGCTAACGATTGGGCCATTGACAGCGTTTTATGTCCACCAAGTCTATGCCAATCCTGTGTAAACGGCGTAATGTTCGCTTCCGATGGGACCGCTCGATCCGCCAGCGGCTGAAGGCCACCAGCAGCAGAAGCTCCACGGATGTGGATTCAGGTGCGTTGCTCAGGAAAAACTTGACCTCTTGGGGGTCCAGGACATTACGGGCGATCAGCAGATGATGCGGCCGCGACGGCAATCCGTTCTCATCCTTGATCCAGAACGGAATACACTTCGCCTCCCAGGCCATCGGGCCTTTGGTACCGTCCTTGACGTGGAATTTTTCCCAACGAATCTGTCGCAGGACCGGCGAGTGCGTGAATATGTTTCGCACCTCAACGGCCGACGTGTTGCGGACCTTCAGACGCGGCAGCTTTCGCGCCCGGCCTTTACCTTGGTCTCGGGAATGCTCGCGGTACAGCACTTCGGGCGGTCGAGTCCAGCCCACGAAGTTGGTGGGGATCTCACCCACA
>JAPLML010000249.1 GCA_026387055.1 Planctomycetota bacterium
GCCGGAGACCTGCACCGCCCCGTTCGCCAGCGCCAGCTCCCGCCCTCGCGGCGCCTGCGAGCCGGGGGCGTTCGGCGGATTGTTGAGGCACTTGCCGGTGGCGGCGTCGAAGATGCCCGGCGACGCGGCGTCGCCGCCCGCGAGGTAGAGTTTCCCCCCGTCCAGAAGCATGTCGCCCTGCACCGCCACGCCGCGGCGCGAGAAGGCGTCGAGGTGGCCGCTGGAGTTGTTCTGCCACTTGAGGCGGCCGGTGGCGGCGTCGAGGGCGTAGACGTGCGTGCCGTCGAAGTTGTTCATGCCCGCCGCCAAGTACGCCACGCCGTCCTCGACGAGCACGCCCGCCGCCACGGGCCACGTATCGATAAGCGTGCCATAGAGGGATATCTTCCGGCTGGCGGGGGCCGCGCGGAACCGCCACAGGAGGCGCCCCGTCGCGGCCTCGAAGGCGTAGGCCCAGCCGTCGCCGGAACCCACGAAGGCCCGGCCGCCCGCGATCGCCGGCGGGTAGCGGATCGCGCCGCCCGTGTAGGCGGTCCACCGCGGCTTGCCGCTGGAGTCGAGGGCCCGCACCACGCCGTCCGACCCGCCGACGAAGACCAGGCCGCCCGCCGCCACGGGGGCGGTGGGCTCGACGGGGCTTGCCGGCTCGTATGTCCAGAACCAGAGCAGCGCCTGGACGGCGGCGCCCGTCCGCGCGCTGCGCGAGTTCGTGGCCCGGTAGGTCGGCCAGTCGTCGGGAACCGAATCGAACTTCGCGACCTGGCCGGCCTCGGCCGCCTTCTCGAGCCGCTCCTTCTCGGACGCCGCCTGGTCGAACGTGAAGTCGCCCGCCGGCCCGCACGAGATCACGCCGAACATCTGGAGGTTGCAGTCGCACGCCCACGGGAGCCAGTAGAACTGGCCGCCCGCGATCACCACGCCCACGTGGCACGACGGCCGCATCGGCGTGATCCACTGCGGCTTGCCCGCCGCCGTGTCGAGGCGCACCGAGCCCTCGTTCGCCCGGAAGAAGATGCCGTCGGCGCCGCCGGTGGCGCGGGTGCACGCGCGGCGGCTGACCGCGTACGTCGCCAGCACCGAGCCGGTCAGCGGATCGAGTTTCTTCGACTGGGCTTGCGGGCGCTGCGACCCGATGACGTACAGCCCTTCGTCGCGGACGATGACCTGGAGGTCCTTGTCCGCGTGCTTCCAGAGGAACCGGCCGTCCTCGGCGCTCACCGCCGACACCCAAGGGACCTGCGGGCCGACGAAGTAGAGCGCCTGGCCGGCGGCCTTGAGGAAGGCGGCGCTGCGCCACCCCTCGACATAGCCCTGCCCCGGCCGGAACGGGCCGATCGCCTGGAAGAGGTCCGCGTCGGCCTCGGCGGTCTTTCGCCACACGTCCTTGCCGGTCTTGGCGTCGAGGCAGGCGAGCACCTTGCCGAACATACAGAAGTAGATTCGTCCATTCTTGAGGACCAGGGCCCGGCTGTCGATCGGCTGCTCCTCGCGGTGCCGCCACAGGAGTTTCTTGGTCTTCGGGTCGAACGCGACCAGCGTCCGGGCGAAGCCCCACGGGTACTCGGGCGCATTGTAACCCTTGGAGATGCGGTCCCACGGCCAGCCGTGGCTCGCCATCTTCCACCTGGCCACGGCGTCGGGGGGCTCGTCCTTGCCCACGAGGCCGTAGAGCACGCCGCCGTCGAGGGCCATCCATTTCCAGAACGTGCCGTCGGCCACGTCGGGCGGGACGGCGATCTCGCCGGTCACCCGGCCCGTGGCGGGGTCGATGAGCTTGCAGGAGGCGTCGTCGCCGAGGTAGAGCGTGGTCGGCGTGGCGATGAGCGTGCCGCGGTCGACCATGAAGCCGGGCTTGAGGGGCCGCCGCCAGAGCTCGGTGCCGTTGAAGCCGTTCATGGCCACGAGGGTGTTGAGCATCGGCTCCTCGCGCTCGTGCCACGCGACGTGGCCGAAGGCCATGAAGATCCGCCCGGCCGAGGCCACCGCACACTGCGGCGCGGGGGCGTAGCGCGGCTCGGCGATGAACTGCGTCATGAACGGGGCCCGAGCGACCTTGTCGCGCGATTGCGTGTTGTTGTCCGGCCCGTGATAGTGGTGGCTCCAGTCGTCGACGCCCTCGGGCCAGGGCTTCGCCAGCTCCGTGGCGCCGAGGAGCGCCTTGCCATCGGGCCGGAGGACCCGCAGGACCTCGGCCTTCGCCACGCCCGCCGCCTCGCCCGTGGCCACGAGGGCATCGGCCAGGTTGTCGGCGAGATGGATTCGCGCCAGGTCCCCCTGCTCGATGAAGACCCGCCTGCCGTACAGGCCGGCGGCATCGGCGGCGCGGCGGGCGGTTTCCGTTTCGGCGGCGCCCGGGAGCTGGAGGTAGACGATCGCCTCGCTTGCGCGGGCGAGGTCGAGGGCCAGCCTGCCGTCCGTGTCGCCCAGGACCACGCACACGCCGCGCTCGCAGCCGAGGCGTTTGACGAGGCCCGCCGCCTCCGGCGCCGCGGCCGCCTGGCAAAGCGGCGCCGCCAGCAGGACGATGCCCGCGAAGATAACCCCCACAAGTCCGACACGTGTCGTCAACATGGGTGTACCCCCGATGTCCCGCTTGTGCGCCGCGGGTCTCTTGATCCGTACGCGTCCAGCATGCCTGCTTGCGTAATCCCCTCTCCCCTCGTGGAAGAGGGTTGGCTGCTTTGCAGCGTCAACACATGGTCTGCCCCTCCGCGCCGTGCCCCCAAGGCCGAGTCCGAACCCACGCATGGAGAGGCACTTCGCGGCCACGGCGCGTGATGTTACTCGGAAGGCGGGCGGGGCTGCAAGATAAAGAACAGATGCCGCGGTAACCCCTCAGTTACAGGGGCTTGGTTCAGATAACCCGGGTGGCACCGCCACGCGCCGTTGCGTGGCCGTGCTCTGTTCTGGTCTGAAGTGCACGGCCACGCAACGGCGCGTGGCCGTGCCACCCCCGAAACTGAGGCGTTACAAGGCGCGGCGTGGCCGCGGCCTGCGTGGCGATCCGAGCCCGCCGCGGGAGCGGCGGGAGACTCCGCCTTGGGGGATCACCCGCTGCTTCCGCCGCGGGCTCGGGCCGTGGGGGGCGCTATCCGCGCGTGAGCCAGGGAACCTGCAACCCCCAGAAGTTGGCCTTGACGGCGAAATAGGCGAAGATGCCGACCGCCGCGAGCAGGAGGGCCGTGACGATGATCAGGGCGCCGGCCGTGGGATGGCGGCGGAGGAAGTTCTGCCACTTCTCCATGTACACATAGAACACAGGCGTCACGTAGAGCGTGAGGGTCTGGGAGAAGATCAGGCCGCCGACGACCGCCAGGCCGAGAGGCCGGCGGGCCTCGGCCCCGGCGCCCCAGCCGAGGGCGATCGGCAGGCCCGCCATCAAGGCGCACATGGTCGTCATCATGATGGGGCGGAACCGGATGAGGCACGCCTCGTGGATGGCCTCGACGGGGGGCTTGCCGCCGCGCTGCGACTCGATGGCGAAGTCGACCATCATGATGCCGTTCTTCTTCACCAGGCCCACCAGCATGATGATGCCCACGAAGGCGATGACCGAGAGGTTGACGTTGAACGCCCACAGCGTCAGCAGGGCGCCGAAGCCGGCGAACGGCAGGGCCGAGAGGATGGTGATCGGGTGCCAGAAGTTCTCGTACAGGACGCCGAGCACGATGTAGATGACGAGGACCGCCAGGGCCAGCAGCAGGTCCATCCCCTGCGTCGACGCCTGGAACGCCTGGGCGGTGCCCTGGAAGCCCGTGGTGATGTTGGCCGGCAGAACCTCGCGGGCGATGGCGTCGACCTTCTTGGTCGCGTCGCCGAGGGCGGCGCCCGGCGCCAGGTTGAACGAGACCGTGACCGACGGGAGTTGGCCCGAGTGGTTGATCGACAGCGGGCCGAAGCCCTCCTTGAGATCGGCGACGGACCGGATGGGCACCATCCCGCCGGAGGTCGAGCGGATGTAAAGCATCGAGAGCGCCTCGGGGTCCACCTGGAACTCGGGCAGGAGCTCGATGATGACCTGGTACTGGTTGGTGGGGGCGAAGATGGTCGAGATCTGCTTCGAGCCGTAGGCGTCGGACAGGGCCTCCTCGATCTGCTGGGCGGTGACGTTCAACGCCGAGGCCTGGTCGCGGTCGATGTTGATGTCGAGCTCGGGGTTCTTGAGCTGCATGTTGCTGGTGACGTCCTGGAGCTCGGGCATCTCCTGCATGCGGGCCATCAGGAGGCTGGCGGCCCGATAGAGCTCGGCGGTGTCGGGCCCCTGGATGGTGTACTCGTAAAGGTTCTTGGACCCGCGGCCGCTGGTCTGAATGGCCGGCGGGTTCTGGAGGAACGCGCGGACGCCCGGCACCTGGCCGAGCTTGGGGCGGAGCTCCTGGATGATCTCGTCGACGCTCAACTTGCGCTCGGCGCGCGGCTTCAGGAAGATGTTCATGCGGCCGGTGTTCGAGGCGCCGAAGCCGCGGCCCCCGGCGCTCGACATGAAGGCCCGGATGTTCGGGTCCTTCTGGACGATCGCAGCCAGCACCTGCTGGTGGGCGAACATGGACCGGTAGGAGATGCTCTCGGCCGCCTCGGTCTGGATGCCGATCTGGCCGCGGTCCTCGCTGGGGAGGAACTCCCTCTTGATGACCAGGAACAGGTGCACCGTGCCGCCCAGGATCGCGAGCGAGACAAGCATCGTCAGCAGCGGGTGCCGCAAGACGACGTGGAGCGACCAGCCGTAAAACCTGACCATCCAGTCGAAGACTCGCTCCGACGCCCGGTAGACGGCGCCGTGGCGGATCGACTCCGGCGAGCGCAGGAACCGGCTGCACAGCATGGGCGTCAGCGTCAGCGACACGACGCCCGAGACGAGCACGGCCGAGCCGATGGTGACGGCGAACTCGCGGAAGAGCCGGCCCACCAGGCCGCCCATGAAGAGCACGGGGATGAACACGGCCGCCAGCGAGAGCGTCATCGAGACGATGGTGAAGCCGACCTCCTTGGAGCCGTCGAGGGCCGCCTGGAACTTCGGCTTCCCCATCTCCATGTGCCGCACGATGTTCTCGAGCATGACGATGGCGTCGTCGACGACGAAGCCGACCGCCAGCGTCAGGGCCATCAGCGACAGGTTGTCGAGGCTGTAGTCCAGCGCGTACATGACGATGAACGTGCCGACGACCGACATCGGCAGCGCCAGGCTCGGGATCGCGGTGGCCGAGAGGTTCCTCAGGAACAGGAAGATCACCACGACCACGAGGCCGAGCGTCAGGAGGAGCGTGAACTGGACGTCGCGGGCCGATTCGTCGATCGCGAGGCTGCGGTCGAAAAGCGTGTTGATCGTCACGGAGCCCGGCATCTGCGCGCGGAAGGTGGGCAGGAGGGCCTTGACGGCCTTCGCCACCTCGACGGTGTTCGTGCCGGGCTGGCGCTGGACCGCCAGGACGACGGCCGGTTCCTGGCGCTCGGGCGTGCAGTACCACGCGAAGGTCTTGTCGTTCTCCACGCTGTCGATGACCTGGCCGAGCTCGTCGAGGCGCACCGGGGCGCCGCCGCGGTACGCGACGATGAGGGGCCGGTAGTCGGGCGCCCGCAGGAGCTGCCCCGAGGCCTGGACCGTGAAGGACCGGTGCGGGCCGTACAGGATGCCGGTGGGCAGGTTGACGTTGGCGCGCTCGACGGCCGCCTCGACCTCGTCGATGCCGATGCCGCGCGAGGCCATCTCCCACGGGTCGACCTGGACGCGGACGGCGTACTTCCGGGCGCCGAAGACCATGACCTGCGCCACGCCGTCGACCATGGAGATGTTCTGGGCCATCAACGTATCGCCATATTCATTGAGCGTTGACATGGGCAGCGTGGAACCCGTGAGCGCCAGGTACAGGATGGGCTGGTCGGCCGGGTTGACCTTCTGGTACGACGGCGGGGTGGGCATGTTGGGCGGCAACTGCTTGGCCGCGCGGGCGATGGCCGCCTGGACGTCCTGGGCCGCGGCGTCGGTCTGGCGCGAGAGGACGAACTGGAGCGTGATCTGCGTCGAGCCCTGGAGGCTCGACGACGTCATCGTGTCGAGGCCGGCGATGGTCGAGAACTGCCGTTCCAGCGGGGTCGCCACCGCCGAGGCCATCGTCTCGGGGCTCGCCCCCGGCAGGCTGGCCGAGACCGAGATCGTCGGGAAGTCGACGTTCGGCAGGTCGCTGACCGGCAGCAGCCGGTACCCCATGATGCCGAACAAGAGGATCGCCGACATCACCAGCGTAGTCATCACGGGGCGGCGGATGAAGGGCTCGGAAAGGTTCACGGCTTGGCCTCCCCGCCCGTGCCGGGCGAGGGCTTCGCGTCTTTGTCGGCCTCGGACTCGGGCTTCGCCTCCTTGCCGGCCTCGGGCTCGGGCTTCGCCTCCTCGCGGACGTCGGGCGACGGCTTGGCCTGGACGGTCG
Organism: Planctomycetota bacterium; assembly: GCA_026387055.1. Lineage (GTDB taxonomy): Bacteria > Planctomycetota > Phycisphaerae > FEN-1346 > FEN-1346 > JAPLML01. Next base: position 6,423 of record JAPLML010000249.1, read on the forward strand.
CGCCCGGCACGAGGCGCAACTGGCCGTCAACGACGACCTCTTCGCCGGCCTTCAGGCCCTTCGAGATGATGCTCTCGCTGTTCAGGACGCGCTCGACGGTCACGAGGCGGTCCTCGACCGTCTTGTCGGGCCTGACGAC
>JAPLML010000316.1 GCA_026387055.1 Planctomycetota bacterium
GCCAGGACGAAGAAGCTCCTGTGGCGCCGCGCCGAGGAGCAGCCGATCGACAGCCGCGCGCTGGTCATGAAGAATGGACGCATCTACTTCTGCCAGTTCGGCAACGCGCTCGCCTGCGTCGACGCGAAGAACGGCAAGGACGTGTGGCGGAAAACCGCCGGGTCCGACGCCGGCCTCTTCGAGGGGATTGGCCCGTTCCGCCCCGGCCAGGGGTACGTCGAGGGGTGGCGGAGCGCCGCCTTCCTCAAGGCCGCCGACAAGGCGCTTTACTTCGTCGGCCCGCAGGTGCCCTGGGTGTCGGCCGTGATCGCCGAGGACGGGCGGTTCCTGTGGAAGTACCCGGAGAAGGACCAGCAGGTGGTGGTCCGCGACGAGGGGCTGTACGTCATCGGGGCGCAGCGCGACAAGGCCGAGTCGAAGAAGCTGGATCCTATGACCGGCTCGGTGCTGGCGAGCTACGCGGTCCACCGCCGCGCGTGCACCCGCGCCACCGGAGGCGTCGACGGCATCTTCTTCCGCGCGAGCGAGGGCACCGTGCGCCTCGACACGGCGGCCGGGCAGCCGCAGTGGATCACGCCGATGCGGCCGTCGTGCCACGTGGGTGTGGTGATCGCGGGCGGCCAGTTCTACTGGCTTCCGTGGGCGTGCGACTGCAACCTCCAGATGTTCGGCGTGATCTCGTGCGGCCCGGCGGGCGATTTCAAGTTCAGCCAGGACGCGGTCGAGAAGGAGCGGCTCGAGAAGGCGGCCGAGGCCGGCCAGGTCGCGAAGTTCGATACGGTCGCCGACGACTGGCCGACCTACCGGGCCACGAACTCGCGCAGCGCGCGGACGGGCGCCGCCGTCCAGGCGCTGGCCCGGTCCTGGACCTACGAGGCGGGAAGCGCGGTGGAGCCCACCGCCCCCGTGGCGGCGGGCGGCCTGGTCTTCATCGGCGGGTCGGACGGCGTGGTGCGGGCCCTCGACGCCGTCGGCAAGCCGCGGTGGACGGCCTACACCGGCGGGGCGATCCGCTATCCGCCGGCGATCGCCGACGGCCGGGCGTTCGTCGGGTCCGGCGACGGCTGGGCGTATGCCTTCGAGGCGGCCACCGGGCGGCTGCTCTGGCGGTTCCACGCGGCGCCGGCCAGCCGGAAGATGACCCTGTATGGCACGCTTATAGATACGTGGCCCGTGGCGGCGGGCGTGCTGGTGCAGGACGGCGTGGCGTACCTGGCGGCGGGGATGAACAACTTCGACGGCACGCACGTCTATGCCCTCGACGCCGCCACCGGCGCGATCAAGTGGCAGAACAACACGTGCGGCCATCTCGATGCGTTCTCGCGCCGCGGCGTGGCGGTGCAGGGCGACATGCTCCTCGACGGCGGGAAGCTGTACCTGGCGGGCGGCGACGCCGCGTCGCCGGGCATCTTCGACGCCGCCACCGGCAAGTGCCTCAACAATCCGCCGAACGCCCCCGGCTCGCAGGCGCCGCGAGGGCGGGAGCTGGCGCTGGCGAACGGGGCGGTGCAGGTCTCCGGCCGCTGGCGAACGGGGCGGTGCAGGTCTCCGGCCAGCCCTTCTACTCGCGCCCGGGTTTTCCGGTGTACGATGCGTCGGTCAAGTGGGCGCCGCAGGTGGTCGCGGCTAGGAACGCCGAGCTCTCGCTCGTCGAGCGCAAGGGCGACCAGGGCTCGGGGTGGGCGCTGGTGGCGAAGGACTCCAAGAGCGGCGCCGAGGCGTGGGCGCAGCCGCTCCCGGGCGAGCCGGTGCGGTGGGGCTTGGCGGTCGATCGGCACGGGTCGGTCCTCGTCGCGCTTCGCGACGGGCGGGTGCTCTGCTACGCGGCGCCTAAATGAGGGGCGGTCTCACTTGCGCTTCTTCGCCGCCTCGTCTTCGCCGTCGATCTTCTTCTGAAGCTCGGCGTCGGTCGTCTCGGGCGTGAAGATGAGGCCGGGCAGGCTGAGCGACACACCGTCGCTCTTCAGCACGTCGCCCAGGACGCGGTTGGGGCGGATGGTCGAGCGCGTCTTGCCGTCGGTCATCACCGGCGACCGGCAGAGGACCCTCTTCCACGCCAGGCGGCCCGTCTTGGGTTCAAGGCCGTAAATGTAGATGCCTCCGCCAACCTCCGGGTGCACGCCCGCCGCGAAGCAGACCTGCCCGCCGTGCATCGCGACGCCGTAGACCGGCCAGGAGGACTCGAGCTGGCCGTACGCGACCGTCTTGTGTTCGTAGGGCGCCGCGAGGAACCGCCAGAGGGGCGAGCCGTCGGCCGCCTTCAGGCAGTAGACCCAGCCGTCGTGCGAACCGAAAAGGCACAGGCCCTCGTGAACCACGGGCGGCGAACTCACGCGCCCGCCCGCCGTGAAGGACCAGAGGACTTTCCCCGCGGCGCCGCGCGCTTCGAGGCGGTGCTCGTGGATGACGGCCACGAGCGTCGCATCGACGCCGGCGACCGGCGCGGTCTCGAGTGCCGCCGCGCGGTCCTGCCGGGGCCAGTCGGCTGCCACGGGGCCTTCGGGCAGGGCGGATGCCTTCGCGCTCGCGGCGCCGGCGGCCTGGCCGCTCAGGACCTCCAGACGCTTGTCGTCGGGCAGCGGCTCGCGGACCGCCTCGGACGAAAGGGCGACGTGGCCGCGAAGCTGCGTGATGCATCCGCAGGCGTTCGGCGTGAAGTACATCATGCCGTTGGCCGGGACGCCGCCCATCGCGCAGCCGCCGCGCGTGATGCTCTGGAACGTGCCGCGCCACCAGCGGTCCACGTAGGTGCCGAAGCCGTAGATGAAGTAGGCGTCGGTGGCCGAGAATCGGTTGCACCGCATGTTGTAGCCGCCGTCGTCGAAGGGGCGGGTCTCCTCGCCGGTCTGCATGTTGTGGGCGTAGAGGCGCCAGGCGTCGGCGTAGTACATCACGCCGTCTCGCACCAGGAGGTTGTAGCCGAAGCGGTTGTACTTCTTCTGGAAGGTGGCGTGCCAGAGCAGCTTGCCGTCGGCGGCGCGGAGGTTGCCGATGAACGGCTCCTCGCCGCCGCCGATCGCGCCCGAGGCGAAGACGGCCAGGTTGCCCTGGTCGTACACGAGCTGGCCGACGCAGAACCCGTCGATCTCGGTGCACCGCCAGACGGGCCTGCCGGTCGCCAGTTCCAGGCACACGACGGCCGAGGCCTTGGCGACCGGCCAGCGGGCCGAGCCGCGCGTCACGGCCTCCGCCACGGCGGCGAAGACGCGGTCGGCCTTCGCCGCGGCGCTCGGGAAGAACAGGTTGCCCTTATCTTCGACATATTTCCACTTTAGCGCGCCGGTAGCCGCGTCGAGGGCGTAGAGCGCGTTGCCGGAAGTCTCCAGGAGCGTTCCCTCGGCCAGACGCAGCGCCGTCCCGTGCGGCGGCTCGGCGAGCCTGCCCGCCTGGTCGAACGTCCGGACGACGCGGCCCGTCTCGGCGTCGAGGGCCACGAGCGGCCCGCCGTCCGCCAGGAACGTGTAGAGGCGGCCCGGCCCGGCGACGAACTGCCAGTCCTTCCGCCCGCCCGCCGCGTTCTTCACGCTCCAGAGGGGGAGGCCGTTGAAGGCGTCGCGGCCGTCGTACCACGTGTCGCGCCGGCCCTTTTCGGCGGCGCCCCACTCGAAGAACGCCCGCCCCCCGGCCACGCGGGTGCTCGTGTAGACGCGGAAGCCTGCCGGGTTCCCGCCGAGCTTGATCGCCTGGACGCCGACGGCCCACTGCACGAACGTCGCCGGCCGGACGAGGCGGTCGTGCGAGACGCCGTTGCCCTCCGGCCCGTAGTCGAAGTGCGTCCAGTCGTCCATCTCCTTGGGGCGCGGCTTCACGGTCTTGGTCCACGCGCCGCCCCTGCCGAGATACGCCATGCCGCCGGGCGCGAGGACGCGCAGGATCTCGCTCTCGGGCGGCGCCTTCGCGCCGAGGGCGTCGAGGTCCGCCACGAGGAGGTTCACCAGGTTCTCGGCATAGGGCAGGGGATGGAGCCCTGCCGCCTTCTCGACCGACGCGAGGCCGTACAGCCCCTTCGCCTGGATGGCCTGACGCGCCGTCGCAAGAGAGGCGTCGTCGAGCGCCAGCCCATGCACGAGCATCCGCCCGCCGCTGGTCAGTCCGATCTCAAGGACGCCGTCGGTGGCGCCCACGTGCACCCCCAGGCCCGCGCGGATGCCCGTGGCGTCGAGGATGGCGTCGGCCGGTGGCGC
>JAPLML010000620.1 GCA_026387055.1 Planctomycetota bacterium
GGCGGCGCGAAGCTCCCGGCGACGCTCTACTTCGTCTCGACCGCCGACGAGGAGATCGGCGCCACGGGGGCCAAGCGGCTGGCGGCCGAGGGCTTCCGCGTCGATGCGGCGGTCGTCGGCGAACCGACCGATCTGGCGATCATCCATGCCCACAAGGGGGCGAGCCGCCTGCGGATCACGACGCGCGGCCGGGCGGCGCACTCAAGCGACCCGTCGGCGGGCGTCAATGCGATCGCCCGCATGGCCCGCATTGTCGAGGCCATCGAGGGGCCGATGGCCGCGGGCCTGGCCGCCCGCCCCCACCCGGTTCTCGGCCCGCCCACCGTCTCGGTCGGCAGGATCCGCGGCGGCACGCAGGTCAACGTGGTCCCCGACCGGTGCGAGATCGACGTCGACCGCCGCACGCTGCCCGGCGAAACGAGCGCGGGGGTCGTGGCGGAGTTCCGCGCGCTCCTGGACGGCCTCCGGGCGGGCGATCCGCACCTGGCGTATGATATCGAGGAGTCGCAGTGGTGGCCCGCCTTCGAGGAAGACCCGCGCGGGCCGGCGCCAGGGAAGCGCGCCATGAGGTTGAACCGGCCGGGCGCGATCTCGCGCTTGCGCGTCTCGGCGCCCCACGCGGAAAGGATCGAAGCGAGGAGCTCGGCCATCGCCCCCTCGCCGAACGTCGGCCCGGCGGGCGCCGCGCCGGCCGGGTTCACGCTTGGGCAGGCGACGAGCCGCGAGAGAAGCTCGGCGGCGGCAGCGATGGTGACCGAGGATTCCATGGCGCTTGCTCCGGCCCGCATCCTTTCATGTGCCACGGGTTGCTTGCCAACCCGTGGTTATCGTATCCTTATTTCCATATGGCGTACCTTCTCGCGGCGGGTCGGGAGACCCGCCGCGCACGACGATAACACCATAAGGTAAGAAGACTACACTCACCCCGGGTTGGCCAGCAACCCGTGGCACGCAAGAAAGCCGGGCTAGAAAACCTTCTTCCGCAGGCGCCCGATGGCGCGGGTCGCGATCACCACGCCTGCCAGAACGTGAACCGCCGCTACGCCCAGAACCAGGACCGTGAACGGGCCGACCCCGATGCTGTGGCCGATGCAATCGTAGCGGAGGTCGGCGAGGTGCTTGGCGGCATTCGCCTGGCCGCCCGCCGCTCCGATGGCAAAGACCGTCTGGTAGAGGGGATGCGTCGTGAAGTACGCCATGATGGGCCACGGCTCGCCGCTAAGAGAGCCCCGCGAGACCAACAGCCAGAGCATGAGGGTCACGCTCGAGACCACCATCGGCAGGACGCCCCACAAGGCGATGCCGAAGCCCAGGTTCAGGAGGATCGCCGCCGTCGGCCGCCGCACCAGCGTGCTGAAGTAGAGCCCGGCGCCCGTGATGAGCGCCACCAGCCCCGTCGTGATCAGGGCCATGTGCAGAAGGGCCACCGGGTGCATGTAACCCAGGGCCGCCATGAGCACGAAATGCAGCGCCAGGATGAGGCACGCGGGCAGGCTGCGCCTCAGCAGCGCGACGGCCTTGCCCAGGAGGATCGCCCGGTCCTCCAGCGGCGTCGCCAGGAGGAGCGGCCACGTGCCCGCCTCGCGCTCCTTGGCGATGCCCATGCCGGCGGCGATCGCCGCGCACAGGCCGACGAAGACGATCAGGAAGCCGCCGTAGATGCCCTGCACCTCGGCCACGACCACGTCGCTGCCGGCCAGCGCGTAGGTGGTCACCAGGAGGCCCAGCGCCAGGAGCCACGCCAGGGCGCCGAAGAAACGGGTCCTCAGGATAGAAGTCTGAAGCTCTCTCCATATCACCGGCGATCCCCAGACGCGGCGGATCTTCCCCTCCCGCCCCCGGGCGCGGCGCCTGGACGCGAACCATCCGCCGCCGTCGCCCATCAGTTGCCGCATGGCCGCCCTCCTCACGCGCCACACCGACACGGCGAAGAGCGCCCCCGCGAGCCCCAGCATGAGGAGGCAGGTCAGCCACCAGTGGATCGGCACGGGGGCGGGGCGCCCGGGGGAGAACAGGCCGTACGACATGATCCCCATCGTCAGGTACGGGTTCGAGTGCATCAGCACCGACTCCATCGTCTGCGGCGACGTGATCGACGCCCCGTGGTAGGCCCACACCCACGGCAGAAGGGCGAACAGGACGCCCATGGCCGCCAGCGTCTTCAGGATGGCCACCAGCGCGCTTCGGCGGCTCGAGATGGAGAAGTACAGGCTCAGGCAGCCCGCCAACACCACCGTCGCCAGCGTGAGGCACAGGCTCGAGACCACGAAGTCCCACGACACGCCGCCGAGGGCCTGCGTCAGGAGGAGCATCGGCAGGCTGACCGCCAGCAAGAGGGCGATCTCCAGCATGCGCGCCAGAAGCTTCCCCGCGACAATCTGGAGGCTGGTGATCGGCGTCGTCATCAGCACGCCGAGCGTCCGCTGGTAGATCTCGTCGCTGATCGACGTGCTGAGCATGACGACGGCCGCCAGCGGCAGCACGATGAACTGGAACCACGTGATCACCGTGATGATGTATTTTCCGGCCTCGGGCATGGAGTAGGCGCTGTAGACCGGCGCGCTCATGCGCGAGCCCATCGTGACCGTGCTCAGCCACACCATGCCCACGAAGCCGCTCAGCGCGAGGAGGTAGACGCTGCGGACGATGTACGTTCGCCCCCGCCGGCCGGCCACGCGGAGCTCCTTCTCCAAGAGCGGCCCGGCGAGGCCGTAGACCGGCTCGGCCCGGCCGAGGACCGCGATGAAGGCGGAGAGGGCGGCGTCAATCCGCGCGGCCATCCGCCGCACGGCGCTTGCTTTCTCGGGTTGGGTCTCGGCGTCGCTCACGGCACGCGCATCCTCGAAAAGATCCGTTCTCGTGCCACGGGTTGCTTGCCAACCCGTGGTTATTGTATCCTTATTTCCATATGGCGTACCTTCGCGCAGCGGGTCGGGGTACGCGTTTATCGGGGGTGGCACGGTCACGCGCCGTTGCGTGACCGTGCACGGCCACGCAACGGCGCGTGGCCGTGCCACCCGGCAATCTCGTATCACACTAAACACATACGGGTCAGGAGACCCGCCGCGCACGACGATAACACCATAAGGTAAGAAGACTCCACTCACCACGGGTTGGCCGGCAACCCGTGGCACGTGAACGACAGCGGGCGCGCCGCCGTGCTGCCGCGGCCTACGCGCCCTTCCTCAAGCGCCTGGCGGCCAGGGCGCCCAGGCCGACACCGGCCAGGACCCAGGCCGCGGAGGTCAGGCCCACGAGGGCCGTGGTGGCCAGCCAGCCCCGCTCCGCCGCCGGATAGGCCCACACGAAGCTGAGCGGCTCTTTGCCCATCGGCGTCGGGTAGCCGCCGAAATAGCCCTCCGCATATGGCACCGCGCTGGAGTCGCGGCGCGGTCCTGGGAGGCCGGGCATGTCGGCGGCGCCCTGCGTCACCATGTAGATCTGGCAGACGGGGTGCAGCCAGCCTTCCACGCTCGCGGGGGTGATGCAGCCGGCCTTGTACCCGGACATCTCGCCAACGACCAGCGGCACGCCGAGGACAAGGAGCATCAGCGTGAAGCTCGTCGCCATGGCGGCCGCCGTACGCCGGGCGTAGGCGCTCACGAGAAGGCCCGCGCCCGTCGTGAAAACAAGCGTCCCCGCCACCACGAAACCCATCAGGAGGAGGATGATCGGGTGGACGAGGCGGAAGATCACGAACACGCCCACGTGGGCCATGAGCAGGCCCCAGATGGGCGCCGACCGCCAGAGCGCCCCGAGGGCCTTGTCGTAGACGATGTCGTCGACCGA
>JAPLML010000425.1 GCA_026387055.1 Planctomycetota bacterium
TGACCGCCTGCGGCTTCGCCGTGTAGTTGCCGTACACGAGCTGCGGGTTCGTGCCGTCGGGATGGGTGGACCACAGGCTGAAGAAGTGGCCGTTGAAGCGGTCGATGTAGTCCCACCGCGAGTAAAGGACCTGGCCGTCGCTCGCGACCGAGGGGGTCCACTCGAAGTTCTCGAAGGCCGAGATCGGGATGATGCCGCCGCGCTTCGGGTCCAGCACGTGCAGCGTGAAGACGGGGACCGGCCGATACTGGTCGCCGCCGCAGCGGACGTAGCTGTCGGGCAGGTCGGCCTTCGTGGTGGCCTCGGTGTTCGACTTATTGCACTGGATGAATGTTCCCTTGCGGGTCGAGATGAAGACGATCTCGCCGCTCGGCAGGTACCGCGCGTCGAAGTCGTCGTAGCGGCCGCGCGTGAGCTGCCGCAGGCCGCTGCCGTCCAGGTTCATCTCGAAGACGTGGTTGAAGGCGTCTTCCGGCACGTTCGCCTTGTCGGCCTTGTTCCTGATGTCCGGCACGTGCGGGTAGTACTTGCAGTAGGTAAAGAGGATCTTCTTGCCGTCGTACGAGAGGTCGGGCCGCAGGTAACTCCCCTCGGGCATGTCGGCGGTGAGGCAGCGCAGCTTCGGCGACTGACCCTTGACGCCTTCCAGCACAAACACGCCGCCGCCCGGCCGCGACCACCATCCGTAGAACTGGTCGGAGATGTGCGGGAACCGGCCGGGGGCCGACTTCACGAACAGGATCGAGTCGAAATCCAGGAGCGGGTTGCGCAGGGCCGTCTTCCGCACGGCCCACCGGGCCTCGAGGTAGAGCTGGCGCTGGACCTCGGCGGAGGCGTCGGCGGGGAGGGCCTTCAGGCGCTCGCCGACATCGCGGAGCGCCTTGACGTCCTCGTCGACCGCGACGCCCCGCCGGCGCAGGTCCTCCGCCAGTTTCAGCCCGCGCTCCATCGCCACCACGGTGGAGTACGTCTGCGGGCCGGCCCGCGCCGCGGAATGGGCGGCCGACCACTCGCTCACGCTGCTCTGCGTGGCGGGCCGGCCCAGCGCGACGTTGCGGCCCTCGCCCACGGGGTACACCTCAACCTCATCGAGATGAAAGTAACTCTTGCCTGGGAGCTGGAGCCGCACGTACCGGGCGCTGGCGCCCTTGAGGGGAACCGAGAGCGGCTTCTTGTCCGTGTGGCCGTAGAACGTGGTGCCGTCGTGCTGGTAGGCCCGGCGGAACGTCTTGGCGTCGTCCGAGAGGAGCACCAGGAGGCGGTTGTTGCGGCCGGCGCAGGCGTCGCAGCGGTTGTAGAGGACCACCCGCTCGATCGCGACCGACTGGCCGAGGTCAACTTGCCACCAGGGGTTCGGCTCGTCTTCCGTGTGGAAGCCCCACTGGCCGTTCTTGACGCCGTCGCACCCGCCGACGGCGTCCTGCTCGGGCTTGACCTGCCCGCCCCCGCTGCCGGAGGCGGGGGCGCTACCGCGCACGACTTCCTGGCGGAGCCAGTCAGCCTCGGTCTGCGGTGGGCCGATGCCGGCATCTTCCGCCTGGGCCTTCGCCGCGCCCGGCGCCTGGCCTGCAAGAACGATGAAGAAGGCCGCGCTCAGCACACGGAGGGTTCTACTCATGTCGCACCTCGCCGGAACCGGCCTGATAGAACACGATAACATCACGTGGCCCCGTGCGCAGCGGGTCTCCTAACCCGCCGCGCACCACTCCCTGGCGGGTCCACGCGGCGTGATTGTAGTTCCCCCGCCCGCCTTTCGCCAGCACCTGGCCGCCGGAAAGGCGTTTGATTTATTTGACGGGCCAGGAAGGCCGGCATTAGACTTTAACCCAGGTCTTGGCTGGAGGGGCCTCCGGATGGAGCGACGCGAGTTTCTCCGCTGCACGGCCGCGGGGGTGGGCGCCGCCCTCCTGGGCAACGGCCTCTCCCGCGCTCTCGCGGCGGAGAGCCCGCCCGAGCGGCGCAACGAGCGGCCCTCGATGAAGTACGCCCGCCTGGGCCGCACGAACCTCATGGTCTCGCAGATCTGCCACGGAAGCCTGCACACCAACAAGGAACGCCTCCCCCTGCTGGCCCGGCTGTACGAGGGCGGCGTCAACCTCATCGACTCCTCCGAGATTTACGGCGGCGGCCGCAGCGAGGAGGCCATCGGCGAGTTCCTGAGCCAGGACAACCGCCGCAAGAGCGCTTTTGTCATCACGAAGATGGACATCCGCGCCCAGCTCAAGGCCGGGGCGGGCGTCTACCAGACGGCGATGGCCCGCGCCGCCGCGTCGCTGAAGCGCCTGCGGACCGATTACGTCGACATCCTGATTCTGCACGGCTGCTCGACGCTCATCGACTGGGTGACCAACGAGGAGTGGCTGCGGGCGGCCGAGGACTTGAAGAAGCAGGGCAAGGTCCGCTTCATCGGCCTCAGCGAGCACGCCAAGCCGGCCGAGGTGCTGAAACTCGCCGCCGCCAGCGGGCGGTACGACGTGGCCATGGTCGCCTTCTCGCTCATCAAGGGCGAATGGCCGGGCCTGGGCCGGACCGACATCCAGGCGATGGACGAGGCGCTCAAGATAGCCAAAGAGAAAGACATCGGCATCATTGTCATGAAGGCGGCGCTGCGGGCCGAGGAGATCCTGGCGAAGGTCTCGGAGCCGAAACTCCGCAAGGCGGGCTTCTCGACCTACCAGCTCTGCTACCGCTACGTGCTCGGCGTGCCGGGCGTGCACGCGGTGGTCTGCGGCATGTCGAACATGACGCACGTGGAGGAGAACCTGGCGGTGCCGGGGATCGACCTGGCGGCGCGGGAGGTCGATCATCTGCGGCGCGTGGCGGCGGCCTCTCGCGTGTGCGGGTTCTGCGGCACGTGCCTGGGCGCGTGCCCCAACCGCGTGGCCGTTCAGGACATCCTGCGGTTCCACGGCTACTTCACCCACGGCCACCGGGCCCATGCCCGCGCCGAGTATGCGGCGCTGGAGCCCGACCGGCAGGCCGGCGCCTGCCGCGGCTGCGGCCGGTGCGAGGGCAAGTGCCCGGCCGGCGTCCCGATCCGCCTGCGGTTGGGGGAGGCCCACGATGCGCTGGCGTGATCAGCAGGAGTCAGCCACGCCAATTGACCCCGTGCGCGGTGGGTCTCCTGACCCACCGCGCAAGAACTGCCCCGCGGCGGCCATAGAACGCACGCACGCGGCGGGTCAGGAGACCCGCCGCGCGAAGTGGCACTGTAATACTGGACCAGTGTCAATTCTCGCGGCGATCCTCCTGGCCGCGGCGGTCGGCGGATGCGCTGGGTCTTCCGGCGATCAGCTTCTGGCGCCGGCGCGCGGCGAGTGGAAACGCACCGGGCCCGTCAGCGCCTACAGGGCCGAGAACCTGCACGAGTACATCGACGGGGCCGCGCCTTTCGTGATCTCGTTCGGCTTCAAGGCCCTGACAACGACCAGCTACCGCCGGGCCGCGGAGCCCGAGACCACCGTAGACGTCTACGACATGGGATCGGCGGCCAACGCCTTCGCCCTGTTCCGAAGCAACGCGAACGTGGAGGCCGAGCCCCTGGACGTGGGCACGGAGGGGGCCGGCGCCGACGCCCGCATCGAGTTCTGGAAAGGCCCGCGGTACGTCCTGGTCAGCAACCCGTCGGCCGGCGAGCGCGAGAAAGTGCTCGCGCTGGCGCGCGAGTTGGCCGAGGCGCTTGAGCCCGGCGAAGGGTGGCCCGCGTACCTCGAGCTCCTGCCGGCCGCCGGGCGCGTGGCCCGCTCCGAGAAGTTCATGCCGGCCGATTACCTCGGGCAGCCATTCCTCAAACGGGCCGTTTCGGCGCGGTACAAGTTCGGGAGCCGCGAGGCCGCGGTCTTCGCGTGCCGCTTCGACAGCCCCGAAGAGGCCGGCAAAGCCCTCGCTGCTTTGCAGGCGTACCTCCAGAAGAGGAAGGACACCAAGCCCCTCACGCTCGGCGAGGGGGGATTCCTCGGCGAGGACCCCGACCTCGGGGGGCTGGCGGCGTTTCGCCGCGGCCATTTCCTTGGCGGGATGCTCGGCTACGCCGAAGATCCCGCTGCCAACGCTCTCTTGGCCGACCTCGACAAGCGCCTGAGCGCCACGAGGTAGGCCGAGTTGACACCTGTATGCCGGGTGGCACGGCCACGCGCCGTTGCGTGACGGAGCATGCTGAGGGTGGGCCGCAGGGCCACGCAAGGGCGCGTGGCCGTGCCACCCTCCACCGTGCCTCTCAAGCAATAGCGCGGCGGGGCAGGAGACCCGCCGCGCTGATCCGTCTGAACCTACCGTATCCGCGGTTTCACACGCCCAGCGGCACTTCGAGAGACAAAAGCGGCGCGACGGCCAGCACCCCGCCGTCGGGCGAGAGCGCCGGGTCGTCTTCGGCCGCAGCCGCTTCGGACGCCGCCGACGCCAGCGGCACGGCGGTTTCCGCCCCACCGTCGACCATCAGCACGGAGTCCGCCAGCGACGCTTGGGGCAGGTCGGCGGCGCTCAGGAGCGAAAGGTCAAGCGTCGCCTCACCGCCAACCGCCTCCACCGGCGCGTCGCCCGCGGCGACCGCCGCCGGAAGGGCAGACGCCGGCGGCATCGGGTAGCCGCCGAGGACCGGCATCACGCCCTCCGGTTCGCCGGCCGCCAGCGGCTCGCCCGACGCCAGCGGTTCGGGACTGCCGCCCTGCGGCCCCGGGTTCGGCAGCGGATCGAGGTGCCGCCCCTCAATCACGGCCGCCTGGTACGCCGAGATGAACCCGTCAAAGTCGGACGGCGTGATCAGGCCATCGGGCGCGCTCGCGCCAAAGCCCGCGCCGCGGAAGTCGGCGTCCAGGTCGCCCAGGGCGAACTTCGCCAGGAAGCCATCGATGTCGGCCTCGGAGACCGCGAGGTCCTGCGCCCCGCCGGGCCCGCCGCTGAAGTCGCCGCGGAGGCTGCCAACGTAGAAGACCGCGCTTCCGCCCGGCTGGCCGTTGCCGGTCGGCAGGTCGATCGCCCCGTCGTAGATGTAGGACCGGCCGCTGCCGCCGCGCGGCTCGCCGTCCAGGCGCCGGCCGCTGAAGGCGTTCAGGAACGTGCCGCTGTCCCTCAAAGTCACCTTGATCCATGCGTCGGTCGCCGGCGCGGCAAGGGTCAGCGTCATCACATTGCCAGCCATCGATACGGCGGGCGCGAGCGTGCCCGTCACGGTTTCCGAGGCGCCGTTGAACTCGACCGCCTGCACGAGCACGTCGCCCGCGGCGAACGTCGGGGGACGGTTGAACGTGACCCGCACGGTCCGCACGCCCGTTGGGCCCGGGTCGACGGCGCTGGGGCCGCGGTCCGCCCGGTCATTGAACTGCACGCCGAGCACGCGCGGCGACGTGATGCTGTTCTCAAGGCCCGCCGTGCCGCCCAGCTGGCTCGCCATCCAGTTCGCCGGATCGTTGCCGTAAAGGCCCGCCTCGGCCCGTTCGAGCGACGTGCCGTGCCCGTCGGGCGAGGTCGGCCACGGGAACGAGTTGCCGTACGCCACGTGATCCACGAGGTAGTAGGGCACGGTGTTGTCGGGCGGGGGCTCCGGATCGCCCGGCTTCTTGAGTGAGATGAGTTCGCCGCTGTTCTCCAGCGAGCCGTCGTACGGCCCGAAGATCTGGACCGACGCCGGAATCTGATACTTGTCGCGGAAGGCGGTCGGATCGAGCGCCACGACGAGGGCCCTCGCGCCCGCTGGCAGGACGGTCCCCGCCGGGAACGCGTACCCGACGCCGTCGGTGATCTGCCACGTGTCGGCCGGATGGACAGGGTCGTAGAGGAGAACGTCGGCGCCCGAGATGTTCAGCAGTTCGATGAAGGCGTCGCCGCCGGCCAGCGGGTGGTAATTCACCTCGTTGATCACAACCGGCCCGACCTTCGGGTACGCATTGAGGTACCCCATCGTCGGGTGGTCGAGGCGCACGAACTCCGTCAGGCCGCGGCTGTTGGTGTACCGGCCCATGGTGACTTCCCGGTCCGAGGCGTCGAACGTGACGACCTCGCGGTACGGGCCGAGGCCGCCGGCCAGACCCGACGACAGGTACAGCGTCTCGCCGAGCTCGCTGAGGGCGAAGGCGTCGCCGAAGTGGTCGCGCTCGTTGAAGACGTAGTAGTCGCCGCCCTGGATGATCGTATCGTCCGGGATGCAGTACAGCATCAGGTCCGCGCCGTCGTCGCTGAGCCACCACCCGCCGAGGTCGACGGCGTCGGGCGTGGTGTTCTTGAGTTCGATCCAGTCGCCGATGCCCAGCGGCGGGTCCTCGTCGGAGTGCGTCCGGAGTTCGTTGAAGATGATGGTGCCCTGCGGGACCACCGGCTCATCCGCGCCCGGCGAGCCGGCCGGCGAGAGGCTGGCGCGCCACGCCCAGCGGTCCTGCCATCCCGCGGGGGCGCCGAGCGGATTGATGATGGCGAGCGACCGTCCGCCGCCGTTGGTCGACGGGAACCAGTCGGGGCGATACTCGAACCGCATGAGCGACGCGTCGTATGGCGCCGGCAGCTGCACCAGCACCCGTTCGCCGTTGTCGCTGAACTTGCCCGTGTACTGGCCGGCGACGTTCAGGCCGCCGCCGTAACGCTGGGCGAACCTCACCGTGTCGGCCACCACGAGGATGTACTGGCCGGGGGTCAGGCTCATGGCCGGGAAGGTGTAGTCGACGGCGTCGCTCAGGCGGACGCCCGTCAGGTCGAGCGTCTTGGCGCTCACGTTCTTAAGTTCGATGTACTCGTAGTTGTTGCCGCCCGACGGCATATACATAAGCTCGGTGACGCGCAGGCCCGCCACGAGGTCGTACATGCGGTCGGGAACGGGGTCCGTCACGACCCGCGTGGTCGTCGTGATGTTGGCGTCGAGCTTGGCGCCCCAGACGATGTCGGTGCTGGGGCTGTTGCACTGGTGGACCTCGACCGCCAGAACGTTGTCGCCGACCCGCAGGGCAGCCTTGAGGACCGCGGTCGCCGTGATGGTGAAGACCTCGTCGGCGTTGGCATCGCCGCCGGCCGGCGTGGCGCCGCCCTGGGTGTAGGTGGCATAGGTCACGCCGCTGGTCGGCATGCGGATGTTGGTGAACGGCGTGCCGTTCAGATACAGCAGCGCCCCGTCATCCAGCCGCGTCGTCAGCGTGAAGTCCGTGATGTCGTTCGGGTTGCCGCTGAAGGTGAAGTGCGTGCGGAAGTAGTACGTGGAGTACGGCTTGTTGGGCGAATAGGGCGGCAGGGCCGTGTTCCGGGGGGTCACATTCGTGCTGGTCTCCAGGTACAGGAGGCCCGGCCCCGCCGGCCAGGCGTCGCCGGCCGGGTAGCTGTACTGGGTCCACGTGGAGGGGAGATTCGGGTTCGAGGCCGAAGCCAGGTAGTTCCACGACTGCGTCATGCCGGTGATCAGGTGGGTCGTGATCTGCGTGGTCGACTCGATGAAATACGGGTTGCGTACGTTCGGCGTGGGAATGTCGAACCACTTGTACGCGGCGCCGCCGTTAGGGAACCGGCCCTCGGAGACGTCGGTCGTCTGCGGCTGGTAGAAGAGGATGTCGGTCTGCTTGAGGGCGGCATCGTAGAGGCCGAGCTTGCCCCGGAAGGGCGAGAGCTTGAAGCTCACGTGGTCGGCGCCCTGGCCGGTGTCGCCGTCGGCGATGAAGAGGCCGGTCTTCGCGCCGTCGATGAAGCTGAGCGGCGCGATCTCGTGCCGGCCGGGCCGCGAGAACGGATCGTCGGTCAGATGGATGCCGCCCAGCGCGACCGGCAGCGGGTCGGAGTTGTAGAGCTCGATCCAGTCGTTGGCGAACATCACCTTCTCGTCCGCGAGCCACTCGTTGAGCCTGAGGGTCGCGGGGTCGCCGAGGCGCAGGGGGCTATTGGCGGCACCGATGTTGATGCCGCCGCTCGCGGCCCCGAACGTCGGCGTCGCGAGGGTCCAACTGCCGTCGGGCAGGCGGGCGATCGAGCGGTCGGCCAACTGCACGCCGAAGACGACCGAATCCACCAGCCCTCCGCCGCGGGCCACGCTGTCATAGAGGTACAGGTCGTCGCCTTCCGCCTTCAGACCGAAGCCGGTGTGGATGCCCGGCGTTGCGTTGGGAGTGTCGGCGTAGACCACCAGGTACCCGCCCTGCGGAATCGTCGTGCCGGCGGGGAAGACGTACTTCCGCGGCTCGTCCCGATTATCCGTCAGGCTCATGTCGGACAGGTTGAAGGTGCCCTGCCCGTCGTTGTACAGCTCAATGACGTCGGGGAACGTGGCCGAGTGATTCAGGGCCGTCGGGTTATTGGCCAGGACCTCGCTCAGGCGGACGTGCGGCAGCATGGCCGTATCGACCGTCCAGCTCCGGACGGCCGGGGCGGCCTCGCTCTGCCAGACGCCGGCGGTGTTGAGGCCGATCGCCTCGAGCGTGTAGTCGCCGCTCGTCAGGCCCGCCAGCGCGACGGGCGTGGCGACGGGTTGCTGGGCGCTCCACGCGCCGCCGTTCAGGCGGTACTTGTACGCCACGATGCCGGGGCCGCCGATGTTGAACGTCGCCGAGGTGAGGAAGGTGGTGGCGGGTACGGTTCCTGAAATCCGCGCCCCCGCCGGCACCAGCGCGCCCATGTCGAGGCCAAGCGGCCCCGTGCCGACGGCCGGCGAGCCGGGCCCGAAGTGGAAGTCGCCGCCAGCAGGGTTAACGAGCCGCGCGTCCTCGGCGATGTTGCCCGTGCCGTAGCTGAGATAGGCGGCCGGCACGATCGACCGGTTGACGGTCACGGTGGTCGACGGTCCGATGCTTGCGAGGATCGTGGCCGCGCCCGTGAACACGTCGCCGTCGAGGATGGCGCCGCGGCCGTACTCGGAAGTCGTGCCGGGCTTCAGGAAGTAGACGGCTGCGCCCGTGACGCTTGCCGCCGTGTTGTTCACCAGGGTCAGGAAGGCGTTCTGCTTGACCTGGACAAGGTGGTCGACGTCATAGATGAGGTTGCGGACGAAGACGTAGTCATGGCCGACGAGGTGGGCGTCGCCCGCGGAAAGCACGTTGGAGTTGCCGGTGCTGGTGTTCCACTGGTCCTTGTGGAAGTGCGTGAAGGTGTTGCCCTCAATGTAGGCGTTGCCTTCGAGGTCCATCGCATCGTCGCCGCCGCCGAGGAACGTGTTGCCCAGGATCTGGATGACGGGGCCGCCCGCGCCGTTGCCGTCGACGTCCATGGCGTCGTTGTGGCCCGTGATGGTGCCGAAGGTGTTATTCTCGATGAGGAACACCCCGCCGGCGGCCGTCGGCGCGCTGCCCCAGATATGTTCACATACGTTGTCGCCGGTCGGGGCGGTGCCCAGGTTGAAGATGTTGGTGAACGTCGAGTTGCGGACGACGAGCGACGAGTTTTGGGTGCGGATGCGCCGCCGATCGGTGTTGGCGAACGTGCTGTGATCGACCACGAGGTTGGAGTTCGTCAGGCCGATCATGCCGTCGTCGGTCCGGCCGAACTCGAGCACCGCGTAGCTGATACGGTTGTCGCGCAGCGTGTCGGTGAACTGGAGGCCGAGCCAGTTGCCGCCCGAGCTCGGCGTGTGGGTGAAGCGGATGGTCTCGTACGGCGTTCCCTCGGCGATCAGGCGCCCGGCGACGATGATCTTCGTGTTGGCGTCGAAGAAGACGGTCGTGCCAGGCTGGATGGTCAAGGTGATGCCGAACGGCACGGTCAGGTTGCCGGCGATGCGGTACGGCCCGCCGGCGGGCGTCCAGACGGTGTCCTCGGTCAGCGACCCGGCCGGGAGCACGGGCGCGCCCTGATCGTGATAGTACACGCCCATGTCGGTCACGGTGAGGTC
>JAPLML010000182.1 GCA_026387055.1 Planctomycetota bacterium
GCCCCCGTGCTGACCTTGGACGTGCGGACCGACCGCCCGCAGGACGTCCAGGTGACGATCTACTGCTGGTTTGAGTGGAAGGACCTCCGCACCGGCGAAATCCTGGCCAAGCGGGAGAAGATCGCCGGGACGGGCAACTACGCGGTGGCGATCGGCGAGACCCTCGATTCCGCCACCCACGAGGCCACCCGGCGCCTCGCGGAGCGCATCGTCGAGGCGATGGAGAAGGATTGGTAGTCGATTTATGAGCCAGAACGATTTTGACGAGCATCCCGGCGATTCGGAGGGGCGTCCGCAGGGCCCGCGGTTCCGCGGCCTGGTGGGATGGCTCCTGATCGGAGCGCTGGCGGTCTTTGTCTTCTGGGCCCTCAGCCGGGGCTGGTACGGCGACCACGAACTCTCGCGCGAGCAGCTCGAGCAGATGTTCGCCAACCCCGACGCCATCAAAGAGTTCTACATCAGCGGCAACATCCTCAAGGGCAAGATCAATACCAAGGCAGGGCGGGAGTACGAGAGCCAGTACGGCACCGGCGCGGACTTCACGGTCCACCTCGACCAGTTCGAGGTGGCCGCGTTCCTCGAACGCATCCGGGCCAACCCGAAGCTCCTCGCGCTCTTGCGTGACGAGAAGGGCCGCAGCTACATCCCCGAGGACCCCTTCATCTACCAGTCGCTCCTGGCGATGCTGCCGTGGCTCTTCATCCTGCTGGGGATCTGGTTCTTCGTCTCGCGGCAGATGCGCGCGGCGTCGGGGACGGGCGGCGTCCTGAGTTTCGGCCGCAGCCGCGCGCGCCTGGCCAAGAAGGAGCGCGTCAAGGTCACGTTCGACGACGTGGCCGGCATCGAGGACGCCAAGGAGGAAGTCGAGGAGATCGTCGAGTTCCTGCGGCACCCGGACCGGTTCACGACCCTGGGCGGGCGGATTCCGCGCGGCGTGATGCTGGTCGGCCCGCCGGGGTCGGGCAAGACGCTCCTGGCGAAGGCCATCGCCGGCGAGGCCAACGTGCCGTTCTTTTCCATCAGCGGGTCGGACTTCGTGGAGATGTTCGTGGGCGTCGGCGCCAGCCGCGTCCGCGACCTCTTCCGCATGGCCAAGGAGTCCAGCCCCTGCATCATCTTCCTCGACGAGATCGACGCGGTCGGCCGCAAGCGCGGCATGGGCTACACGGGCGGCCACGACGAGCGCGAGCAGACCCTCAACGCCATCCTCGTCGAGATGGACGGTTTCGACACCAACGAGCAGGTCATCGTCATCGGGGCGACCAACCGGCCCGACGTGCTCGACCCCGCGCTGCGGCGCCCCGGCCGGTTCGACCGCGAGGTGGTCGTCCACCTGCCCGACATCAACGAGCGCGAGCAGATCCTGAAGGTCCACGCCAAGAAGATCAAGCTGGACCCGGGGGTGGACCTGACGGTGGTGGCGCGCGGCACGCCGGGCTTCAGCGGCGCCGACCTGGCGGCGATCATCAACGAGGCGGCCATCCGCGCCACGCTCATGGCGAAAACGGCGGTGCAGCAGGACGACCTCGAAGAGTCCCGCGACAAGGTCCGCTGGGGCCGCACCAAACGCACCCGCGCCATGGACGAAGAGGACAAACGCCTCGCCGCCTACCACGAGGCCGGCCACGTGCTGATGTCGATCCTCATGGAGCCCGACGTCGAGCCGCTGCACAAGGTCAGCATCATCCCGCGCGGCCTGATGCTCGGCGCCACGATGTTCCTGCCCGAGAAGGACCGGTACACCATC
>JAPLML010000358.1 GCA_026387055.1 Planctomycetota bacterium
GCATCTGAACGACATCGACCAGCGCCTCCGCAAGCTGGAGAAGTGATCTCGCGGCGACAGGGTGGCATGCACACAGCCTGCCCGCCGTGGCGGGCGCCTTTGCGTGGCCGTGCATCTCTGCACTGGAGGGTGGCACGGCCACGCGCCGTTGCGTGTCCCTGCTTGCTCCCCCACAATACCAAGCACGGCCACGCAACGGCGCCCGCCACGGCGGGCAGGCTGTGTGCATGCCGCCCTGTCACCGCGAGATCACTTCTCCAGCTTGCGGAGGCGCTGGTCGATGTCGTTCAGATGCTTCTCAATACGATCGAGGCGCTCCAGGAGGCGGCCCATATCCTTGCCCATGTCGTAGGGGTCCTGCCGGGGCGCCAGGCGGGGCAGTTCGGGGACCGGCGCGGGCGCTCCCGGCCGCAGCCCCTGGCGTCCCTCGCCCCACTTCTTCATCAGGTCACCCACCTCGGGCCCCAGCTTCTCGAGGAGTTGGCCGAGGTTGCCCCAGAGTTCCTCGGGCACGTCGAGGCCGGGCACACCTTCCTTGCGGCCCAGTTCGGCCGGCCTTTCGCCGAGCGTCGCGGACGCCTCGTTGCGCTTCCCCGCCCGGAAGTAGCCGATCGGGACCGTGTCGCCCGGCTTGTGGGCCCGGAGGCAGGCCACGAACTCGTCCAGGCCGGCCACGTCCTTGCCGTCCATGCTGACGATGACGTCGCCTGCCTGGAGGCCCGCCTTGGCGGCCGGGCCGTCGACCGACAGGCTGCTGACGAGCACGCCATGGTCCGTTCCCGCGAGTTCCTCGGTCTCCTTCGAGAGCGGCACGGCCCAGACGCCGAGGTAGGCCTCGGCCGTGCGCGGCGGCTTCGGCCTGTCCGCTCTCTGCGTCTCCTCGCGCCGCCCGCCCGCCTCGGGGGAGGCGCCGAGGGCGACGCTTGCCTCCATGCGGTTGCCCTGGCGCACCCAGGCCAGCTTCACCTTGTCACCAGCCTTGTGCCCGCGGATCCGTTCCACGAGCTGCTGTGGGCCGTCGACGGGTTCGCCGTTGACGGCCGTGATGACGTCGTCGGCCTTGAGGCCCGCCCTCTCGGCGGGGCTGCCGGGCCTCGCTTCGGTGACGAGCGCCCCGGCCTCGACCTTCGCGGCCTCGCGGGCCTGGTCGGTCAGCGGCGCGATCTGGACGCCGAGGAACGGCTGCGGGCCGCCCTCGCCGCCGCGCGAGGACCGCGGCTGGAGGCGGACGCCGCCGCCCTCTTCGACAGCGACGCTGTCGCCCGTGACCTCCTTGCCGTTGATCCACACACGGACCTGCGGCTCGGCGCCGGTCGACGAGTCGGCCTTGAGCTCGACCCGAGCCTCAGCCTGCGTGGCCGATTCGCCCGCCTGGACGGCGGCCGCCATGAGCACCAAGCCCAGCGCTGCCCATCCCCAACCCAGCCATCGCGTGTTCATTGTGGACTCCTTTCGTGGAAATCTGACCCGTCCATTGTACCAGCATATCCGTTCCAGCGAAATCTGTTTCGCCGGGTGGTCTGGGTGTGCCGAGATCTTGTGGCAAGCCCTGTTCCTGGCGGGTGGCACGGTCACGCGCCGTTGCGTGACCGTGCTTGCGCCCCCACATGACCATGCACGGCCACGCAAAGGCGCGTGTACGTGTTTAACGTGGGTGGCACGGTCACGCGCCGTTGCGTGACCGTGCTTGCGCCCCCATGTGACCGTGCACGGCCACGCAACGGCGCGTGGCCGTGCCACCCTCGCCACAAACATGAGGTGCGCCCTGTGGCCTGCGGTCCCCCAAATAACATCACGGCCGGGCGGCGCCTTTTTATTCGCCGTTCCGTGGACACGGGGTGTTCGACATTCATCTTT
>JAPLML010000335.1 GCA_026387055.1 Planctomycetota bacterium
TCTCACAATGTAAACCGCGCCGGAGGGCCGGGGTTTCGGACGGATAGCGGGGCATGTGGCTGCGCGGCGGGTCTCCGCACCCGCCGCGTCCGTCGCAGAGGCTTTTATGTTGACCTGCGTAAGGCACCACGATAAACCATGGTACGGTGCCGCCCTGTGCGGCAACATTAGGAGGTGAATGGATGAGACCGCTGCCGAAAGCACCCGGTTCTCCCCTATCGTTCCGCACGATGGTTTCGGTCTGGATCATCTCTTTGGTCCTCGTCGTGTTTGCCGCCTCCTGTGACAAGATGGCAGAACCGCCTTCGCCTCCACCGAAGGCGGACCGCGCTTCGCCCGAGGCCCAGAGTGGGCCTGCGGCGCCAGGTTTGGGCGGGGACCCCGCTCCTGCGGTTGATCGGCGCAAACTTGTGCTCACCTATGGCGTCACGATCGAGACATCGGAACTTGATAAAGTTTTTCGGGAAGTGAATCAGATGGCGGAGCAGGCCGGGGGCTACATCACCGAGAGCTTTCGGCAGCAGATGGGCGACGGCTCCTACCGGGGACGTCTGGCATTTCGGCTCCCTCCTAAGGTCGTTGGGAGCTTTTTGGATCGGGTTCGAGCGCTCGGCAAGGTACTCAACGAGAAATCCACAGGCCAGGATGTCACTGAGGAGTACACGGATGTGGAGGCTCGGCTTCGAAACGCGAAGGTCTCCGAGCAGCGATTACTCGGCTTCCTGACCGAGCGAACGCAGAGGCTTGCAGATGTTATTGAGGTGGAGCGTGAGGTCTCTCGGGTGCGCGGCAATATCGAGTCTATGGAGGCGAAGAAGAGAAACTGGGACCTTCTGACACAGACCGTGGCAGTCACCGTGGAGGTCGTCGAACCCCCGAGCGGTACACCAGCGGTTCGGCAAGTCTGGTTCCCAATAAAGACGGCCTTCGGAGAGGGACTGATCGTGTTCGCGCAGTCGTTCAAGGTGATGATCGTTGCCCTCGGTGCGGTAATTCCGTGGGTGCTCCTCGTAGTGGCGGCGATCTACACCTGTGTCCGGCTGGGCCGGCGAAGAAAACGGCTGCCCGCCGTAGCGCCGGAGCCTTCCCGGCAAGTGCGTTCCGAGGAGTGACACAGTAGCGTTGTAGTTCGTTACGCCATGTTGCGGATGAGTTCGAAGCGGCCGGTGCGGGCGGCCTCCAGGATGGGGCGCATGTAGTGGTCGACCGTCTCGGCGGTCATCGGGACGGGCATGTTCTGGAGTTTGGAGGCGAGTTTCGGGTCCTTGGCGGCCGCAAGGGCGCGGTCGATGTGGGCGTCGGTGAAGCCGGGCACTTCGGCCAGCGTTGTCGGATAGCCGATGGAGCACGCCAGGGCGATCATCCCGTCGGCCACTGCTTGGCCGAGAGATCGCCCGCCGAGGCGATCGAGGTCGGCCGTCACGTAGCCGGCCTTCCGGTAAATCTCGCCCACGGCCCGCAGGCGGTCCTCGATGGCCGGGGCGAAGAACACCGCGTAGTACTGGTTCATCAGGGCCACGGCGCGGCCGTGGGGCAGGATGTCGACGAGCGAGAAACTCGTGAGGTGCCCGCCGCTCGTGCCCCCGATCATGATGGCGTAGCCGCCGAGGTCGGTCGCGAGGCCCAGCGCCTCGCGGGCCTCCAGGTCCTCGGGCGAGCGGAGCACCGCCTTCAGGTTGCTCACGATGAGATCGATGCCGAGGACCGCCACGCGCGCGGCTTCCGCGAACTTCGCCGCGGGGATGCCCATGAGGACTTCGAAGCAGTGCGCGTGGCCGTCCATCGCGCCGTCCATCGTGAAGTCCGGCGGCATGGTGACGGTGAGGCGGTAGTCGAACAGGGCGCGCGGCGGGACGAGCGCATCGTCAATGATGAGCATCTTCTGGTGCGTCCGCATGTCGGTGATGTTGGCGTACTTCGTCAGGTGCGAGCCCGACGCGGAGGCAAGCTGCGCGACCAGCAAGGGCATCATCCGGCGGCCGGTGGTGCGGAGCATGGCCGTGACCTGGCCCAGGCCGAACCAGGAGTCGATGTCGGGGTACTTATCGCCCAGGACGTGGTATGCGGCCGCGGCCTTGGCGGCGTCGATGTTGCTGCCGCCGCCGATGGAGATGACGAGGTCCGGCCGCTGTGCGGCCAGCGATTCGGCGATGCGCGAGACGTCTTCGCGGGGGGAGTTATTGGCGGCGCCCGGGATGAGGTCGCCGGCAAGCTCGACCCCGGCGGCCGCAAGCGACGCCCGCGCGGCGTCGTGAATCGGCGGCCCCCACGGTTTTCCGACGCCGCTTGCTACGACCGATGCCCGGCGGCCGAGCGCTACGGCCAGTTCGCCCAGCCGCGCGAAGCACCCGAGGCCGAAGACGTAGCGGTCGCCTCTCCACTGCGTGAGGAGCTGGCGGGCACGGTCTTTCATGGCAGAGGGGGACGAGTCGTTTGGCATGGCGGCACCAGATTCCCGATTGCGGGTGCCACGGCTTGCTTGTCAAGCCGTGCGCCACGTCGGGGAACACGGGTTGACAAGCAACCCGTGGCACCCGGCTTGGGTCACGCTAAACACGTATCACGCAACAGCGTGACCATGCCACCCGACCCATGCGATCATGCGTTGCTTTTGCGCGGCGGGTCAGGAGACCCGCCGCGCAAATCGTTTTCATGCGTGGCCCGGCGGGGTGGTTACTGCAGCAGCGTCGCCAGCCAGCCGGCGGTCTGCGCGTTGACGGTTTCGTAGACGAACGGGATGATGCCCAACAGGACCACGCCCGCCGCCAGCACGCCGGTTGCCACGGCCATGGGCCGGGAGATCGGCAGTTGCGTGGCGCCCTCGAAGACGGGCTCGATGTACATCTGCCGCACGATCCGCAGGTAGTAGTAAAGCGAGATCGTCGAGTTCACCGCGGCCACCGCCACGAGCCAGTGGAACCCGGCCTTCGAGGCGACGCTGAAGAGGAAGAACTTGCCGACGAAGCCCGAGAGCGGCGGAATCCCCGCCAGGCTGAAGAGCGCCACCATCATCGCCAGCGCCAGCAGGGGGTTCGTGCGCGAAAGGCCGCGGTAGTCCTGGACCTGCTCGCGCCCGGTCTCGTTGGAGTACCAGACGATGCAGGCGAAGACGGCCAGGTTGCTGACCGTGTAAACCAGCATGTAGAAGATCATGGCCGAGACGCCCTCGGAGAACGGCCCGAGGAACCCCATAATCAGGTACCCGGCCTGCGAGATGGCGCTGAAGGCCATGAACCGCTTGATGTTCTGC
>JAPLML010000523.1 GCA_026387055.1 Planctomycetota bacterium
CTATGAGTATACTAGACCGAATTGGGGGAAAGTCAAACGACCAAGGGGGAATAACAGGCTTGGGGGCATCTCGCCCGGCTATGGCCCGTCGAGCAGTCTTGCCCGCCGCCCGGCCCGCCCTGCCGCACGTAGGGGCACGGCATGCCGTGCCCCTACTACTACAACGCCACTTAACCTCGTGCGCGGGGGGTCTCTCGCCACGGCGAGTCTTCGACCTGACCCACCGCGCGGCAATTGCCCCCGGGCGGCGAGATGACGGTCGCCGCGGCGACCGCGGCGGGTCGGGAGACCCGCCGCGCGAAGTGGCGTTGTAGTACTACAGGATTCGCGGTGGGCAAGACTTCCCGCCGCACCACACTCTCCGGAGTCGTCTCAGCCCCGCCGTCGGTGTCCGATAACCATGGCCGCCAGGCCGCTGGCCAGGAGGGCCAGGGTCGCGGGCTCGGGCGCCAGGGCATAGGCCCCGGCCGCCACGGCCCCGATGTCAATCCGCCCGCGGCCGAACTCGTCGTCGCGGCCGGCCGGGCCGAGGTCGACCGCCGTATCGTACAGGAGGCCGAGGACCTGGTCGGCGGTAAGATTCGGGGCGATGGACCACGCCATCGCCGCCGCCCCCGCCGCCAGGGGCGAGGCGAAACTCGTCCCGTGGATCGTTCCGTAGCCGCTCGGCAGAAGCGTCGGATCGGCAATCAGGATCTCGTCGCCCGGGGCCGAGAGGTCCACGTACGGGCCATAGGAGCTGCCGACGATCGTGCCATCCTTAAGCACCTCGTGCCACCGCTCGTCATTGCGGTTCGTGGCCGACACGAAGATGAGGTTGTCGAAGCCCGTCATGCCATTGAGCTGGTCGGAGTTGCCGGCGGCCACGAAGACCAGGGCCCCCTTGGTGCGGGCGTAGCCGGCGGCATCGTTCAGCGGGGCGTAGCTGAGCGTGCTGTGCGACACGTTGATGACCCGCGCCCCCGCATCGGCCGCCATGCGGATGCCCGCGGCAAGCCACTGCGGCGTGTTGTGGCCCAGCAGGTCAGTGACGGTGATCGGGAGGATGCTGAAGTTGCCGACGCCCGCGCCGCCGAGGTCATTGTTGACGGTCATCCCCACGGTGCTCGCCACCCACGTCCCGTGGCGGTAGGCCCGGCCGTCGAGGGGCGGAGAACCGGTGGCCGAGAGGGGCGGAAGGAGCCGCCCCGCCAGGTCCGGCGTGTCGGCCATCACGCCCGTGTCGAGCACCGCGACGATAATCTGGGAAGAGCCGAGGCTGAAGCCCCAGGCCTCCGGAAGGTTCATCCGAGTACCGTACCACTCGTACGGGCCGTAGTAGGAGTCGTTCGGGGTGAAGGGCGTCGCGCGCGCGCCGGCGCCTGCAAGCAGGAGCACGAGCATCGCTATGAACAATCGGCGGGCCATGGTCTCGCCCTGTCAACCCGTAGCGCGGGGGTTTGCCCCCGCGCTACACATTCCCCCTCGCGGTCGCCGCGGCGAACCCTCTCCCCTCGCGGGAGAGGGGCCAGGGGTAAGGGGGCCTCGTTGCCAAAGACATGCGTCCGAAACAAAAGGCCGCCCAACGTAGGGGCGGCCTTGATTCTCATTTCCTTCCCGCGCGGGAGGTCGCGGGGCTTCTCGTCTTAGCCACGACGCCGACGGCTGATCAGACCCGCCAAGCCAAGACCCAGGAGGGCCAGAGTCGCAGGCTCGGGGATGATGTGCAGGGTGCCCGTGTCGGTCATGGGGCCGCCACTCGTGGCGACCGTCAGGATGACCGGCACGTCCGCATAGGGCGACAGATGGAACTTATTGAAGAGATCCTCAAGCTGTGCCGCCGAGAGGGACACGTTCTGCCCCGTGTACAGGTCGCCGCCGATATCCCACTGGTACGAGCCCACCGACGCCTGGAACCCGGCGAAGGCCATGCCACGCAGGGCCATGCCCCCCATGTTGTAGTCTGCATCAAGGATGTCCCCGCCCTGGCCGTAGAACGCCTTGACAAAGGGGCCGGTATAGGGCTCGACGGGGCCCGTCGTGAGGGTCAGGTTATTGAAGCCGAGTTTGGGGTCCGGATCGTTGACGAAGCCCACCACGAGGCCCGTGCCGCTATTGATCGTCATGCCCACCGCCGTCTCGGTCTCGGAGCCGATCGCGCCAGCGCCGATATTCCAGGGCGCCCCGTTCGCGATTACGCCGTAACCCATCTTCACCGTTGAATCGGTGCCGGCGCCAACGGTGCTGACAACGGCCGACCCGCTCGCGAAGTTCGACGCGCTGGTGACCCCCGCCATGTTGCCAGCCGCCCTAACCGCACGGACATTACGCACCACGGGGCTGACAAAGCCAGGGCCGGCACTGTTGTCCAAGTCGCCGCCGTAGTAGCCGCTGGCCGCCTTCCAGGCTGCTACAAGGTTCGTGCCCACCCACGAGTCGGGTATGGGGGGGTCGGCTTCCGGGTCGCCCGGGACGAGGATCGGCGTGAAGCCTACCTGGATGGCCTGGTCGGCCGTCTCATAGATGTGGAGCTTGATCGAGTTGATGCCGTCCTTGGGACTCGCAAGGGTACCCATGGTCGTCGCCGGAGCGGTGGTGTTAATCACCGGCAACGGGTTGGCCATCATGACGTAGAGCCGATACTCAACGCTCTGGCCGGGTACCACGCTCACGATGGGCGACCAGGCCCCGCCGGAACCGGCGACTCGCCCCATCATGGTCACGTAGGCGAACGGAGCCCCAAAGGCCGTCGCCATGGGCATGGCCACCACCAAGGCAGCCATAGCAAGGAACAGCGTCTTTTTGGCGCAGGTAATCATTTGTTCGATCCCTCCTTTAAGGCTACGTCTAGAGTATACAATGCCCCGGCCCGAAAGTCAAATCCGGCCCCCGTTTTTTTTTGAGCCCGCCGCGCGCATCTGCCCGCGGCAAAAAACGGCCCCAGCGCCCACAAGAACGCGGCTTTTCGGCATTTCCATGTAACCCAAACAAAACCCGAACCTGCCCCAAGGGGGGCCAAAGTCCCCGGGACCGGCGCCACCCCCCCCCGCCCTGTCCGCGGCCAGCGGACTGCCGATCCCCAGCCCGTTACCACGGTGTAGAACCATGACGTGGTTGCCGTCAACCCGCCCGTCGCAGCCGCACACGTCGCCCTCGAACCAGTCATGCCCCGGCGGTCGCGCCCCCGTCGGAGAAGCGGTTAGAGGAAGGCGACGTCAGGACCGTCCACCGCGCCGTCCAGGCTCAAACCACCAACATAGGTGAATTTAGGCATGGTTCACAAGCCCCACGCACCGCGTGGGGACAAGTCTCCGGCGGCGCCATTCCCCCGGCTTTGCCGGGGGCTTGTGAACCACGCCTGAATTTGGCGCGGTGGGCAGTCCTGCCCACCGCGCGGCAGGCAAGACTGCCCGCCGCGCCTACCTTACCGACACTTTCAATTGTGACGGACCGCTGGTCCGCGGTCTGTTCAACGAAGGGCTGCCCGCTGCCCGGCCGTAACGGCCGCCGGATGTCGTGCAACCTGCCGCGGTTCCTGCCATTCCTGGCGGATCGCGCCTGAGATCGGATGCCCCCATCCGCCAACCCTCTTGACCGCCAGCCCATCCATAATGTAAGTAGGAATGGGGGAACCGTGTGGCCCCTCCAGAGGACTTCCCGATATGCACCTGCTTGGCGAGCCACGTTGCCGGGTGCCACGGGCTGCTCGCCACCCGTGGCACCCGGCCCGACGCCGGATTCGGCAAGCACGGCCCGCCGCGGCGGGCCGTCGCTCGGCCCAGCCCTCGGCTCCGTCGCCCGACCCCGAGGCTCTCGACGGGCGACTCGGGGTCGAAGAGAGGCTCTCGACGGGTGGCACCCCACTTGGCACGCCAGACACACGCCCTAAGCGGCGACATGGCGGCACGTTGGCGATGGCGCTGGCCCTCGCGCTGGCGGCCGGAACTGCCCGGGCGGCCGAATCCGCCGAGGCCCAGCCCCCGAAGCTCAACGTCTTTGTCAGCCTCCTGCCGCAGGCCACCTTCGTCGGGCGCATCGGCGGCGACCACGTGAAGGTCGGCGTCCTCGTGGGCCCCGGCCAGTCGCCGCACACGTTCGAGCCCACGCCGAAGCAGATGACCGACCTGGCCCGGGCGCGGCTGTTTTTCGCCCTCGGCTGGCCCTTCGAGAAACGCCTGGTGGCCAAGATGACCGCCGCCAACCCGCAATTGAAGGTCGTCGACACGCGCGAGGGCGTGCCCCTGCGGTCCATGGCCGCCGCGGAGATCGACAAGGACGATGCGGATCATCAGGCGGGCGAGCCCGACCCGCACATCTGGACCAGCCCGCGCCTCGTCAAGATCCAGGCCGCCACTATCGCGCGGGCCCTGGCCGCCGAGGACCCCGCCCATGCCGCCGACTATGAGAAGGGCCTCAAGGCGTTCCAGGATGACCTGGACCGGGTCGACGCCAAGATCGCCAAGGCCCTCGCCCCCCTGAAGGGCAAGGAGATGTTTGTCTACCACCCGGCGTTCGGCTACTTCGCCGACGCCTACGGCCTCAAGCAGGTGCCCGTCGAGGTCGAGGGCAAGGAGCCCAGCGCCAAGCACCTCGCGGCCTTTATCGAGCGGGCCAAGGCGGCCGGCGTGAAGATCATCTTCGTGCAGCCGCAGTTCTCGGCCAAGAGCGCCGAGGCCGTCGCCCGCGCCATCGGCGGCGCCGTGGTGCCCCTCGACCCGACCGCGAAGGATTACCTGGCGAACCTTGAAATCATGGCCGAGAAGATCGGCCAGGCCCTTAACCCCAGGTGACTGTAAGTGTCTAGTACAATGCCACTTCGCGCGGCGGGTCTCCCGACCCGCCGCGCACCTGCGTTATCTCGCCGCCGGGGGGCAATTGCCGCGCGGTGGGTCAGGTCGAAGACTCGCCGTGGCGAGAGACCCACCTGGCGAGAGACCCACCGCGCACGATGTTAAGTGGCGTTGCAGTACTAGCGGACCTCGATTGCCGGCCGGCATGGCGCTTTGCTGCCTGGCCCTCGCCCTGGTGCCGGTGGCCTGTGCCCCGGTATCGCGCGAGCCTGCCCTCTCGCCGCCGGCCACCCAACGCGACGTGACCTTCCTCGTCACCTCCGACGCCCACTACGACGCGTTCGAGAACGAGGACCGCAACGACCGCACCCGCGACACGATCAAGCACATGAACGAGATCGCCGGCGTGGCGTGGCCGAAGGAGTTGGGCGGCGATCCGATCCGCCCGCCGCGCGGGGTCCTCATGCTCGGCGACATGCTCGACGACGGCGACCGCATGAAGGAGGACCAGAACCAGAGCGCCCGCCAGTGGGCGCTCTACGTGGCCGACTTCGGCCTCGACGGCACCGACGGGCTCCTCAAGTACCCCGTTTTCGAAGGCGTCGGCAACCATGACGGCCCCCCCGCCGGACACGAGAAGTTTGGCTTCAGCTTTCAGGCCGAGCTCAAGAAACGCAACGCCCTGCGCCAAGCGAAAGGCTGGCTCGCCAACCTGTCGGAAAACGGCCTCCACTACTCGTGGGACTGGGACGGCGTCCACTTCGTCCAACTGAACCTCTACCCCGCCGACAAGCAGCACGCCAAGGTGAAGTACTCCCCCGAATACCACGATCCCCAGGGGGCGTTGACCTTCCTGAAGCAGGACCTTGAAACGCAGGTCGGACGCAATCGGCGGCCGGTCGTGCTTCTCGCCCACTGCGGATTCGAAACCGACTGGTGGCACCCCGACGATTGGGCGGCCGTGTATGCCGCCGTCAAGCCCTACAACATCATCCTCTACATGCACGGCCACACAGGCACGAAGTGCTACGAGTGGAAGCCGCCGCAGGGCGGGAAGCCCCTGACCGTCGTCAACACCGGCCAGACCGAGAACGGGTTCTTCGTGGTCCAGATCACCGGCCATCGAGTTCGTCTGGCGTACCGCGTCAAGAAATGGGCCGACAACAACCCGCCCAAGGGGCAGCCCCGGCAATGGGACGGCTCGTGGCAATGGAAGCACCTCTTGGAGAAACGCCCATGACCGAACCCGTCATCGCCGTCGCGAACGTCTCGTTCGCCTACAACGGGTCGCCCGTGCTGGAGGAGGTGAACCTGACGGTGGGCGAGCGAGACTTCGTCAGCCTCGTCGGCCCCAACGGCGGGGGAAAGACCACGCTTCTGAAGCTCTTCCTGGGCCTCCTCGTGCCCACGAGCGGCCGCGTCCGCGTCTTCGGCACAGACCCCGTGGTCTCCCGGCCCCGCATCGGTTACATGCCCCAGCACGCCAACGTTGACCCGCGGTTTCCGGCCAGCGTGACCGACGTCACCCTCATGGGCCGCGTCTCGAAGGGCCGCAACTTCGGACCCTACCGGCGGACCGACCGCGAGGCCGCCTGGCGGGCACTCCGCCAGGTCGACCTTTACGAGTTCCGCAACCGCCCCTTCGCGGACCTCTCCGGCGGACAGCGGCAGCGGGTCCTCATCGCCCGGGCCCTCGCCGCCGAGCCCGAACTGCTGCTGCTGGACGAGCCCACCGCCAGCCTCGACGTCCGCATGGAGGAGGAACTGTACGGGCTCCTCAAGGAGTTGAACGCGCGGCTGACCATCGTCCTGGTGTCGCACGACCTGGGTTTCGTGTCCAAGTTCGTCAAGAGCGTCGTGTGCGTGAAGCGCCGCGTCGTGGTCCACCCCACCAGCGAGATCACGGGCGAGATGATCCAGGAGATCTACGGCGACGTGCGGATGGTCCGCCACGATCACCGCTGCGCCGAGGGCGGCCACGAGCGCCAGGAAGGGGGGCAATCGTGTCAGAATTCCTAGACGCCCTCCGCTCCAACCCCTTCATGCAGTACGCCATCCTGGCCGGCGTGCTGGCCAGCATCGCCTGCGGCGTGGTCGGCACCTACATCGTCGTACGGCGCGTCACGTACATCGCCGGCAGCATCTCGCACTGCGTCCTCGGCGGGATCGGCGCCGCCGTGTACCTGCGCGACGTCTGGGGCTGGACCTTCGCGACACCCCTCCGAGGGGCCGTTGTCGCGGCCATGCTGGCCGCCTTCATCATCGGCATCGTCAGCATGAAGGCCAAGCAGCGCGAGGACACCGTCATCGGCGCCGTCTGGGCCATCGGCATGGCCGCCGGCATCCTCTTTATATGGAAAACCCCAGGCTACCAGCAGGACCTGATGAGCTACCTCTTCGGCAACATCCTGATGGTCACCCCGGAAGACCTGTGGCTGGTCGCCGGCCTCGACGTGGCGGTCATCGCCGCGGGAATCCTCGTCTATAATCCCCTGCTGGCCCTGTGCTTCGACGAGGAATTCGCCCGCGCGCGCGGCATGCGGGTGGAGTTCTACTACTTGTTCCTCCTGGGCCTGACCGCCCTGACGGTGGTGCTCCTGGTGTCGGTGGTGGGCATCATCCTGGTGATCGCCCTGCTGACGCTGCCCGTGGCGGTCGCCAGCCACTTCGCCAAGCGGCTCTGGCAGATGATGGTCCTGGCCTCGATCTTCAGCATTCTTTTCACGGTGATCGGCCAGGCGATCGCCTACTCCCCCGGCCTCCCCGCCGGAGCCACGATTATAGTCCTCGCCGGAGCGGTCTACGTTGTCGTGGCCGTGGGCTCGCGGTTACCGTGGAGGAGAAAGGCGAGAGAAAGGCAGTTCCAGGTTCAAGGTTCCAAGTTCCAGGCTGAAGAGCCACGGCAACGGCATTGACCTCAAAGGACGCCAAGAGCGCAAAGAAGGCCCAAGCCTTTTTCTTGAAGAACCCGCCTTTGCCGTTCGGAGTCTACCCGCCGCGGCGGGCATCCTTTGCGGTTCAGGTCTTTGCCGTTGCCTTTCAATCTGCAATCTTCAATCTGCAATCTGCAATCGCTTGCACGTAAGTGTTCCTGCAAAAACACGACTTACGTCTTTCGGACCCCCCAGACCCCCCTTTTAGGCCCGAAGTTATCGACAAAATGGCCTTGGCGCT
>JAPLML010000343.1 GCA_026387055.1 Planctomycetota bacterium
GCATGAACAGGTTGCGCTCGGACAGGACCCGGGAACTCTCCCACTGGGCCGGCGGAGCGCGGGGCGAGCCGGCCGGCGGAGCGCTGGGCGAGGCGGCCGGCGGGGGCGCCGCGGCGGCCTGTGACGGGAGCCACGCGAGTAGCCCGAACACGAGTGCCGCGTTACGTGCGACTCGCCGGGTGGCACGCTCTCGCCACAGCGCGAAGGCAGGGCGCCCACAAGCGGCAGGCTGACGGCCTGCTGCTACAACGCCACTTGACCTCGTGCGCGGTGGGTCTCCTGACCCACCGCGCGGCAATTGCCCCCGGGCGGCGAGATAACGCAGGTGCGCGGCGGGTCGGGAGACCCGCCGCGCGAAGTGGCGTTGTAGTACTACGAGGGCCCGATGGATCATTCGCTTCCTCCCGTTTTCTTGGCCGCCGCGCCCTCGGCGGCCGGCGCGGGCGGCTGGACCGCCTGGTACAGCGTCGAGAGACGCAACTGGAGCGTCAGGTCGTCGGTCCCTTCTTTGCGGGCGCCCAACTGCAAGTCTTTCACCCGGATGGGGACCTTGGCGGTCTCGATGCACCACAGGAACCGCGAGACGGCGCTCATGGACCCTGTGCCGCCGGCCTGAAAGGAGATCTCCTGAAGGTTCTTCTTCTCGGGCAGCCGCTCGGGCTTCAGGGAGGAGAGCTTCAGGCCGGCTTGCCGGGACCAGTTTTGCACGGCGTGCAGGATCTGGCTTTCGGCTTCGGCGGGACCGCGTTTCAGGCCGCTGGCCGTCATCTCCTGCCACTTGGGGCCGATCCGGCGTTTGTTCGCCAGAAGCGCCGTGCCCCGCTCCATCTTGTCGAGCAGGACCTGCTTTTGGGTCTCGATGGCGGCGAGACGGTCAAGCAGCGGTGTGACCACGTAGAAATCCAGTCCCAGCAGCGCCAGGACGATCAGCGTGACCGTGATGATGAGCCGTTCGCGTTTGGAGAGGATCATGATCCGCCCGCCTTGACCGCTCGGAGGCTGATGGCAAAGGAGACTTCCTGTGCCCCGCCGCCGACTTCGCGTGTGTACAGGTGCTTGACGTCCACGAACTTCGGGTTTGCGCTGAGGCGGTCCAGGACTTCCAGCACGGCGCCTTCATCGGTGGCCTTGCCCGAAAGCAGCACGCGCATGTCCTCGCCGATGGCGAGGCTGGTCGTCCAGATCCTGCCCTCCGCCGGGAACGCCAGGGTCAGCTCGCGAAGGCAATCCAGGTGCCTGGGTCTGCGGTCATACCAGCCCCGGGCGACGGCCGCCTTGTCGACGACATCCCTGGCGGCGGCAAGGCTCTCTCCCATGCCGTCGAGCTGGTCTTTCATGTCCTGCACGTCCCGCTCTTCCTTTCGCCAATTCAGGAACACGGCGAGGCTGGCCAAGAGGAGCAGCGCGGCCAAGCCGATCCCCCAGACGACCTTCCGGCGCAGGGCGAGTTTCTTGCGGGGGTTCAGCCGCGAGTGCAGGAAATCCACGGCGGGCGGCGGGTCCTTGAACCCGGCCAGCGCGAGCGCGGTGGCGGCGGCAAACTCGCCGCCAGGCGACGGCGGCACGTCGGCGATCCCAAGGTCCGAAGGATACGCGCACGGCTTGACCTCCAGGGAAAGCCGCTTGCCCAGGATGCCCAGCGCCTCGGCGGAGAGGCCGGCGGCGTTCCAGATCAAAAGCTCCGGCCCCTGCGGCGGCGCCTCCTCCCCCGGCAGGAGCGCGACGACCCGCCGCAACTCGCCGGCCAGGTCGTCCGCCCAACCGTCGGCGGCCTTGGCGGACGGCGAAACCGGAAGCCGCCGCACCAGGCGGAACCCGCCGCCCGCCTGGACGCTCAGTTCCGCCCCGCCGGGCGACAGACACAGCACCAGCCGACGGCCGGACGCGGGACCGCGGGTGGCCGACGCCAGCGCCATCGTGGTGGAGGTGATGGCCGCCACCGTCAGCCCGGCCGCCTCCGCCACCGCCAGCAGATGATCCACGTGGCGGCGAGGGGCGGCGACCAGGAACACGAACCGTCCTTGAGCGGCATCGAAGGGCCCGCTATAGTCGAAGGCGAGGTCTTTGGGGTCCGAGGCGAATTCCCGCTCCGTGGCGATGGCCAGGACGCCGGCCAGCAGGTCGGCCGACGTCGGGGGCAGCGCCCGCTCCTTGGCGACCAGCCACTTGGCCCCCAGCCCGATCACGCATCGCGGTGCGGAGAAATGATTGTGTCGCAGGAACTGCCGCAGCTCATTCCCCAACCGCGCCGGGTCCGGCGGCGCATCCCCCGGCGGAAGGGGGAATTCGGCGGCGCGGAGCACCTTGCGGCTGCCATGGCCGGCACCGACCTCAACGGCCGCGATGGACCGCTCCGTTACGGCCAGACCCAGCATTCGATGGGGTGTCATCATAGTTGCCCAATCCCCTTGCCGACGGTCTGAACCACACGCTCCAGAGGGGCGCCGGAGCGGAGCGTCGTGACAATATCCGGTGACAGCGGCCACCCGAGGTGCGTCAGGTCCTGCCGGTAAAGCACCCGCGGCGGACTCGTTTGCGCGTCGACCACCACCCGGCACCGTTTGAACGCGCGGCCGTTGGCGGCGATGCTGACGATGTCGGCCGAGAACCGGAAGGTCTGCCCGGTGATGAGCCCGCCGACGCCAATGGCCTTTGCGCGCGGCAGGACGGCCGCCACCCAGGCGACACTGGTGCTCTGGGCCGTGGCCGTGGTCGTGGCTGTGGCCCGTCTGGCCAGGAGGGCGGAGACGTCGCTCTCCTCCAGGCCCGGCAGACAGTACAGCACTTCCTTCGGCGCCGTGTTCACGTTGATGAGGCCCCGCTGGGTCTCGCGGCTGGCGGTGATCTCGGGGGCCACCTTCTCGAACTCCTCGATCGTCAGGCCGGCGCGGAAGTAGAAATCCATCACGTTGCGGAACGGCCGTTCGCGCCGCACGCGGTCCAGAACGCCCGCAATCCTGTCGGAGGAGACGGACCTCCGCAGCAGGGCGTTCAGGGCCGGCGACTGCGCATCGTTGATGTAGACGCGCGGCGTGCCGGTGCTGGTGGTACCGGGCTCGACGCTGTACACGGTCACGCAGTTGACGATGCCCCGGTTCAGGCGGCTGCCGGTCGTGAGCGACCCGCCGAACGCCGAGGGGTTCTCGCCGGCGTCGAGGATCCCGTTGCGGTTAACGTCCTGGCCGAAGAGGATCTCCTTCGACGCGCCCCGGACCAGGAACACCTCCTCCACGGTCTCCAGCGGCGAGTTCTTGCATTCATAGGGATCCTGGAGCATGAGGTAATACTCGCTCTCCGCGCCGCCGGAGGTGACCTCGCTGTCGGGGTCGCGCCAGTCGACGATGGAAGCGGCGAATTCCGCGGTCATGCCGGGCAGCTTCGCGAGCATGTCCACCGTGGCCGTGTTGAGGTTCACCTTGCCCGCCTCGTCGGTGATGCCGTAGGAGTAGGTGCGGTCATCGTCGCTCCGGGGGCGCAGAATCCAGAAGGCCCCGTCGCCCACCGGGACGGCTTCGCACGGCGTATCGGTCTCCAGGGGAACCTGGCCCTCAAGCCCGTCGACGCGGGCCAGCACGTACTGGATGGCGCCCTGCTCGATGGCGTCGGCGCTCATCGCGGCCACCTCGTTGGCCGAGCAGTCGCCCTCCACGCGCATGGCATGGGCCAGGACCAGCACCAGCCCGGCCAGCACCAGGAGGATCC
This sequence comes from Planctomycetota bacterium, assembly GCA_026387055.1. GTDB lineage: Bacteria > Planctomycetota > Phycisphaerae > FEN-1346 > FEN-1346 > JAPLML01. Next base: position 3,703 of record JAPLML010000343.1, read on the forward strand.
ACATGGTGACGATCAGCACCGTGCCCCTGGCGCCCCGCCGCGCTATGCGCGTTCGCGCCGCGCCCGATCGGCGGGTGGCATGGCCACGCGCCGTTGCGTGGCCATGAGCCTGACCGATCGCAGGAGCACGGTCACGCAACAGCGCGTGACCGTGCCACCCCCCGAACTGAAGCCTCTCAGGGTATCTCATGGCGGAGACCCGGTGCCTTGCGTGGTGGAATCGGGCGGCAGGGCGCCGCAGGGGACCAGGACCACCTGCGAGACGCTGTAGCCGCTGCGGTTCGGGTCGATCTGCCGGGGGTCGTCCAGCTGGAGCGTCACCTCCAGCGCGAGCGGCAGCGTGTTCTCCAGGACCGTGCTGTCCCAGACGTCCAGCCAATCGGAGCCATCGAAATATCTGATGTTAAAGGCAAACACCCCCCGGCAGAGGACTTCGACCGGCGGCTCCAGCGTTCGCGGCGACAGCAGGTTGGTGGTCACGCGCCGCACCAGGACCTGGGTCTGCCCGTCGTCCGAGGCCTCGCACGAGATCTCGATCTTCTTGACGTCGCCGACCCCTTCGGCCGGTTCGGGGCTGGGCGCGGTGCCGCAGAACACGAGCGCATCGGCGTCGTGCCCGCGGGTGTCGGTTCCGTCCTCGCCCATGAAGGGCTGCGCCAGCACGCCGTTGGGGATCACGGCGGACCGGATATCCGCTGCCACGAGCGCCATGGCGATTTCGGCCCTGCGCACGGGCTCGAGGGCCGCCAGCGCGCTTCGCCGCGCCTTGAAGGCGATGCTGAGGCTGGCGTAGAGCGAGCCCGCCAGGACGGCGACCAGGGCTGTTGCCACCAGCATCTCCAGCAGGGTGAAGCCGCGAGTTAGCGCGCGTCGCTCGCTCATTCCGAGTTCCCCGTGTACACCAGCGTGGTCAGCGTCACGGTGCGGTTTCGGCCTCGGCGGTTCCACAGCACCTGGACATCCACCTGCTTCACGAGCGTCCCCTGCCAGTCGCTGACCTGGGCCTCCCACCGGTACTCGGGTCGATCGGGACTGAAATCGCCCGAGAGGGAGGCGTTATTCCACTGCCCGTAGGCGACAATCTCCGACAGCTTGGCCTGGGCCAACGAGGCCGCCTCGGTCCGCCGGCGGCTCTCGTCGGCCGTGTTCAGGGCCAGCGAGATCCCGCCCATGGCCACCGGCAGGATAATGGCCACCAGGAGCAGGGTCGCGAGAATCTCAATGAGGGTGAAGCCGGGCCGGCCGTGCATCCGGCAATCAGTACTACAACGCCACTTGAGCCCGTGCGCGGTGGGTCTCCTGACCCACCGCGCAATAAGTGCCCCACACGGGCCGGAGAACGCACACGCGCGGCGGGTCAGGAGACCCGCCGCGCCATCCGGCGTTGTAGTATCAGGCATGCTGAACAGGCGCCGCGCTCGTGCGAAAGCACGGCACCCACAGGCACACGGCCGGCGGACTGGCAAAGCGGCGGCGCTCATAACCTTTGGGCCTCGGATGGCGACACCACGTGAAACGCGTCGGTGGCGGACTCGCACGTCACCTCGAAGACTTCCCCCTGCCGGCCTCTCAGTTCGATCGTGGCCTCGTCCGTTCTTCCACTGGGCTGGAACTCGACGTAGGACAGCAGCGCCCCGCCCTGGGGCGACTGCACCGCGACCGTCGTGCCCTCGGGCAGTTGGAAGCGGCGGCCGAATTCGCAGTTGAGGTCCACGAACGTCCCTCCCTGTTGGACCGTGAGCCAGTAGGTGTTCGTCTGCGCGTCGATGTTGAGGCGATACACGGCGCCCTGGGCGGCCGCACGCGAGCGGGCCAACTGCGTCAAGGCCACCATCTGCGCCGCGGCGTCGGCGGTCTGCCGCGAGGCGAAGAAGCCGCGCAGCGACGGCGCGGCCAGCGCCAGCAACACCCCGATCAGGCCCAGGACCACGATGAGCTCCAGGAGGGTGAAGCCGCCGCTGTGCGGCGCCGTCGGATCAGCGTTGCGACCAGTTGTCAATGTCGTTGCCCCCGCCTTCCTGTCCGTCGGGTCCGAAGGAATACAGATCGCAGCCGTCCGTGTTGTGCTGGCCCGGACAGCGGTACATATAAGGGTTGCCCCAGGGGTCTTTGGGGACGCCGCGCTTCAGGTACGGGCCTTGCCATCCCGCGAGGGCGGCCGGTTGTTCGAGGAGCGCCCGGAGGCCCTCCTCGGTCGAGGGATAGCGCCCGCAGTCGATCTCAAAGGCGTCGAGCGAGGTCTCGATGTTGGCGATGTCGGTTCTTGCCCCGGTGATTTTCGCCTGCTCGGAGCGCTTGGTGAACTTCGGCACCACCAGCGCGGCCAGCGTGGCCAGGATGACCAGCACCAGGAGCAGCTCGATCAGCGTGAAAGCGCGGGCCAGCCCCCCGGGCCGGCGCCGTGGCGGCACAGCGATGAAGTCGAGGTTCATGGGTCGTCCCTATCTGATGAATTCCTGAAGCGTGAAGATGGGCAGAAGCATGCCAATGACCACCGTGCCCACGACGGCGGCCATCACGAACAAGAGCACAGGCTCCGCCAGCGCTACGAGCATCCGCAGTTGGCGGTCCAGGTCCGCTTCGTAGACCGTGGCCAGCCGCAGGAGCTCCGGGTCGAGCCGGCTGCTCTCCTCGGCCACGGTAATCATCTCGATGGAGGTGGCGGGAAACAGTTGGCGGCACGAGGCCAGGCTCCGGGCCAACGGTTTGCCCTGCTGGACTTCTTCGATCGACAGGCTTACGGCGTCGGCGAGCGTTTGGTTGCCGATGGCCTCGCGGGCCACGCGAAGCGCCGAGATCAGCGGGACGCCCGCGCCGAGCAGCGTGCCCAGCATCCGGCAGAACCGCACGAGCGCAAAATGCGCCAGCGTGCGGCCCAGGGCCGGCACGCGCAGCAGCGAGCGCTCCATGAAACGCCGGCCCCCCTCGGACTTGAGCGCCCGCCGGACCACCACCACCAGCAGGGCCGCCGCCAGAAGCACCAGCAGGCCGTACTTCGTGGCGATGGTGCTGGCGGTGACGATGGCCCGGGTCAGCGGCGGCAGGGCCGCGCCGAATTCCGCAAACACGCCGGAGAAACGCGGAATGAAATACGTCAGCAGGAAAACCAGCACGGCCCCCGCCAGCACCACCAAGACGGTGGGATAGACGAGGGCCCCCTTGATCTTGGACTTGAGGTCCCGCTCGCGCGATCGGAAATCGGCAATCTGGCCCAGAACCACCTCGAGGAACCCCCCGGTCTCGCCCGCGCGAACCATGGCCACGTGCACCGACGGAAACGACTGCGGGAACTTGCTCATCGCATCGGCGAGCGACATGCCGCCCACCACGTCGTCATGGATGGCGCCCCACTGCTTCCGGGCGGCGACGTGCGACGCCTCCCGGCCGAGGATCTGGAGCGCCCGGCTCAGCGGAACCCCGGCCGTCAGAAGGTTCGACAACTCGCGGCTGAAGGCCTCCACGTCGGCCTGCGAGACGCGCCCCCCACGCGGCAACAGCTTGGCGGGGGGCCTTGCCGCGGCCGCTTGTTCATCCACGGCGGCCGGAACCAGTCCCTGTTGGGCCACCGCCTCCAGGGCCGCGGCGCGGTTGGGCGCGGGCACGGTGCCCGAGGTCCTCTGCCCCTTGGCGTCGACGGCGGTATACGAGAAGACAGGCATCAGTCGTAGGCCTCTTTGAGTTTGGAGTGCGTCGCGTCCCCGCCGTTCGCCGCGGCGGCCTGCTCGCCGTTGCCGTTGAAGCGCTCGTCCTTGGTGACCCGGAGCACTTCTTCGACGGTGGTGCGGCCGGTGCTCACCAGCCGCCAGCCGTCCTCCCGGAGGCTCATCATGCCCTGTTGGGCAGCCGCCTTGCGGATCTGGCCGGCCGACGTGCGTTCGAGGATCATCGCCCGGATCTCCGGGGTCACCAGCATCGTCTCGAAGATGCCGGTCCGGCCGCGATAGCCGGTTCCCTGGCACTCGCGGCAACCCCGTCCCCAGTACAGCACGGGGGGCGCCTGGTCGCCGAACTGCGCCCTGAGCGAGGCCGCATCCTCGGGGGGGAGAGACTCCTTGCAGTGGGTGCAGATGAGCCTGACAAGCCGCTGC
>JAPLML010000671.1 GCA_026387055.1 Planctomycetota bacterium
GCGTGACCCGTCAGGCATAAATGGTTCTGGCGCAGGTTCGCGGCGTTGACGCAGATGAGCCGTTTGCGATGCCCTACTCGGCCCCTCATGCCGCCTCCTCCCTCGAGCGATTAACGTACCGTGAGCGGCGACCATTTGTCAGGGGTCGCAGACAATACGTTGTAGGGAGTTCCGGGGATGCAATATCTATCTCCGTTTGCGTTTGTGGCCGGCGGGGGGGACCTGGCTTGCGTCGGTGGAGGGGGCGGGCAAGGATAGTCTCCAGGCCCGCCACGAACCCTGCAATCGCCCAGCGGACGTTCCGTCCGAAGGTGACTCCGAAGCGCGGCCGCCGCCTCCTCGTCCTCCTCCTCGGAGAGCACCCGCCGCACAGTAGGGCGATCCAGAAACCTCCGCGTCCAGACGGCCGGCAATGTTCCACGGGGGCCCTGATGCGCTTCTCCTGCCATGCCCTCCCTTGCACTCGTTCCGTGCCGGACAATATGCGACAGACACAGGGGCTGGTCAACGATCTCGCAGACGGAAGCTGGCTATCAGGATCACGGCAGGCGCCAGCGCGAGCGCGGCCATCGCCGGCACCAGGCTGCCGAAGGCGCTCGCCACGTAGCCGAGGGCGACCGGAGCCGCAGCGCAGCCGACCCCGCCCACCGCCGACAGGACCGAGAACATCGACGCGCCCGCCTGGGGGAAGCGATCCCCCGCAACCGCCAGCAACGTCGGCCACAAACAGGCTACGCTGAACCCGACGATGCCGAGGCAGATGACCCGCCAGGCCGTCCCCAGGGGCAATGCCACCCCGGCCAGGCACACCATGCAGACCACTGCTGCCATTGCCAGCAGACGCTGCACCCCGATGCGACTCTCCATGGCGGAAGCCGCGAACCGGCCCGCCGCCATCAGAGATCCGAACAGGGCCAGCCCGATCCCGGCGAGCAGGTTGCTGCCGGCGGTCGGGCCACCGGGGGCGGCCAGGCTCTGGACGAAACTCGGCAGCCAGTTCGCAGGCCCCAACTCCGTCGCCGCCGCCAGGACCATGGCCAGGGCCAAGACCCAGAAGACCGGTCGCCGGATGAGCGTCCGGGCCCTCAGACGCACCGGGCCGTGATGGGCCTGCCTGGGCAGCGCCAACACCGCGCTAGCCACCCCGTAAGGAACGCACAGGGCGCCCAGGATACGGAAGGTCCATCGCCAGGTAAGGCCCGCCGGCTGCAGGAAGACGACCAGAAGAGCGACGGCCACGAGACCCACGCAATAAAAGCCGTGAAGGAAGTTGGCCATCCTGGCCCGACGCTCCGGGTAGACGGCGCAGATGATCGGGGTCAGCAGCGGGTCCACGACCGATCCGCCGATGCCCACGAGGATCGCCGCCCAGATCGCCTGGTGGAAACTCTGGACCTCGGCCAGGAGGAACCAGCCGGCCACCTGGACGGCGGACGCGAGCACCAGGAGGCCGCGAAAGCCGATGCGGTCGGCCATGGCTGCCACAACGAGAGACAGCGCAAAGGACCACATCGGGGCGCTGAACACGACCCCCTGCTGCGTGTAGTCCAGCTGCAGGTCCCCGGCCATCGACGGCATGCACATCGCCGGCCCCGCCACCGTGAAGCTCAGCGTGAGCATGCCCATGCAACAGACTGTCATCACCGCCCTGCTCTGGGTCACGCGAGGTCCCTGCGCGAGGATCTGCGGCCAGGGGGAATATACGGCCACGGGCGAACAAACCGAAGCGGAATCCCGACCAGAGGACGCCAAGACGGTGTATACTCCGGTCGCCGGCAACGCATCTGGCACCGTCGGGCCGAACGGGAAACGCCGAACCCTGGCGCGGCGGCGCTTCAGGACCGACCGCGACCTGGCAGTCCGTCACAATTGAAGCTGTCGCTAAGGTAAGCGCGGCGGGCAGTCTGTACGTGTTTAACGTACCCCGGCACCTGTGGCACGGCCGGCTTGTCCGGCCGTGGGGAATGTGGCCGGCGCTCTGCCACGGCCGGACAAGCCGGCCGTGCCACAACTGCTATCGGGACAATGGCACACGCGCTAAACACATACGGCAGTCTTGCCCGCCGCGCGGGGGGCGAACGGCGTCCGGGCAAGGAGGTGGGAGCCTATGTCCATGCGAAGCCTCATCCTTCTGCTGGCGGTCGTTCTCTCAGGCGGGATCGGGTTAAAGTCCGCCACCGCCGGTGCGGGCGAGCCCTTCGTCGGGCGCTACTTCCGCGGCACGGGCGACACCGAGTACCTGGAGCTCCTTGACATCGCCCGGCGCATGCTCGACGCCGACCCGGAGTTTCAGAACCTCGCGATGCTGTACACGCCCCGGTGGAACGGCTTCGTGGAGGGCCCCAAGTGGGACGCCTGGTGGATTCAGAACAGTTACGGGGCGACGTTCTGCGCGCTGCCGCTCCTGGAGGAGCCCTACCGAACCTTCCTGGCCAACGCCAACGACCTCTGGTTCCGGTTCATCGGCGACGGCCGGCCCTACAAGGCGGTCTTCGGGGGGTGGGAGTACACCCCGCCCGACGGACAACTGTGCGACGCGGCAACACCAGAGGGCGCCATCCATAAGCAGGGCGATGGCCGCGTGGCGATCCACGACTTCGGCCTGGAGTTCACGGCGGCCGGTCTCCTGCTCCAGGCCGAGGCGCTTCTCGTGAGTCGCGACGCGGAAGCCCGGCGGCACTACCTGCCCCTGCTGGAACGATCGGCCAACCTCCTCGAGACTCGGCGCGACTCGAAGAACAACCTTTTCCTGGCGGGTCCTGCGGCCAACCTGCTGGCTCCGAGTTACGCGGGCTGGAGGAAGCCCGACGGCACCTACGGCCAGGCCTACCTGGCGGGCCTGTCGGTGACGACCCTGGCGGCCCTGGACCGGCTGGTGGAGCTGGAGCGACTGGCGGGGCGGACGGACCCGGCGCGGCTCTATGCCGAGCGGCGCGACCTGGCGCGCCGGGGGCTCCCCGCGCTCCTGACCGACGAGGGGTACTTCATCAAGTCCCTCGACCCGGACGGAACGCGGCACGGCGTCTACGGGGCCGCCCGGCACGGCTACTTCGAGGCCAGCGTCAACCACGACGCGATCGCCTTCGGGGTGGCCGACGACGGCCAGGCCCGCCGCATCTGGCAGAAGATCGCCTCGATCCCGGGCCTGAGGCCGCACCAGTTCATCATCGCCAACTACCCGTCGCTTGTTGATATGTATGAGACGACGGGCATCGTCACGTTCGGCCAGTGGGTGAACGGCGGCCACTGGTCGACGTGCGAGGCCCGGATGGTCCTGGCCTACTATCGGCTGGGCCTCTGGGACGAAGCCCGG